>JAUSLB010000229.1 GCA_030646655.1 Deltaproteobacteria bacterium
GGATATAGTGGTTGTGCGCGATGGTGTCCGCCGCGAGGTGGCATAGGTAGCCGTAGGCAAAGGCCTTCTGCGCCCTGTCCTCGGCCCTCTTGAGGAGCTTAAACCCGATCTTCCAGTTATGGCAGTGCTTCAGCTCTTCGACCAGGTTTTTCCCTATTACTATGTCCGCGCTTATGTTGCCGTAGAGGAAGTCGTAAGGGAACGCCTCTATGAGCGCCCTCACGGGCGGGATGATGAGCCTTGTATTATTTAATACGGCCTGCCCTAACTCGAGGTGTGTCGCAGGCCCCCACGCGTGCGCGGCAGCCGGAAAAAGCAGGACCGCGGCAAAGGCGATGACTATCGTAAGCATATAAATATGCTAACTGAAGAAATTCATGTTGTAAAGGGGAAAAAAAGATAGTAAATAATAAGCCGTAGGCTGTTCTCACGGCGTTTGCCGATTAAAACCGAATCGACTCCGGGGCGATCCTATGGGTACGGAATTAAAAAAAGAGTTCAGGGACATAGTGGAAGGCGCCATAAGGAACCTTGAGCTTATGAGGGTAGCGGGGATATCGGGAGTCCCTCTTTCAAGCCCTGATAGAGAGGCCTTGAAAAACCCTGAGGAAGGGGTTTGGGTCTCGTCCATAGGCCTGCCGGATAAAAAGGGCGAATGGGAAGGGGTAGCCTTCTCGGCATGGAGGCTCGGCAATATCCTGTTCATAGAGGGGAGCGCCGTCTCATCCGGAATAAACCCTTTTAGCAGCGAGAGGACCGCCCAGATAGAAAGGCTCATCGGCTGGGTGGGCGAAAAGCTTGGCATTAAACCAGAGGCGCAACCCTTCTCCTGCCATTCCATAAAGGAGGGCAGGGCAGGTTCGCTCCAAAAAGGCGTCGAAAAGGCGGCCCTTCTTATTAAAGGCCGCATCAAGGCAGCCTCCCCCTCTGTTATCGTCGCCCTCGGCCCGCTTGCCTCAAGCCTCCTCCTCGGAAGGCCCGATACGGAGGGTCTGGCCGGACGCTTCCACGAGCTTAACGGGGTCAAGCTGATGCCCACGCACGATTCTATAAGCCTGCTTAAGGATCAGGGGCTTAAAAAAGAGACGATGGCGCATATGCTCTCGGTCATAAAGCTGTTTAAAGATAGTCCTTGAAGGCGGCCGCATTGAAATAGCCGGGAATCCCTGATAGAATCGTCTTTATGGAAGCCAGAAGAGGCGGTTTAGCAAGCATAGCGAGCGAATTCCCCGCAGCTTGCTGCGGGGTAAGCGAGCGAATCTCAATTGTTAAAATACCTTACTTGAAAATTCCCTGCAGCTTGCAGCAGGGAATTTTAATATTTTTCCTTATCTTTTTGTCCTTAATCTTCCCTTGCACCGCTTTTTCATCCGAAAAAGAGATCTATTACATTGACGCTGACGGCATAATAAACCCGGTGATGGCGGAGTTCGTGACGGAGTCGATAAGATCGGCGGCAGAGGCGAAGGCCGAGGCCGTGATAATCCAGCTCGACACCCCCGGAGGGCTGGACCTTTCCATGAGGGATATAGTGAAGGCGATCCTTTCTTCGGATGTCCCGATAGTCGTATATGTCGCCCCTGCGGGCTCAAGGGCCGCTTCAGCCGGGGTGTTCATTACCTTCGCGGCTAATGTGGCGGCGATGGCGCCGGGCACCAACATCGGCTCCGCGCATCCTGTGGCGATTGGAGGGGGCAAGATGGACGAGGAGATGGCGAAGAAGATCGAGAACGACTCGGTAGCTTACATAAAGGGGATAGCCGTCAAGCGTAAGAGGAACGCCGAATGGGCGGAGAAGGCCGTGCGCGAGAGCGTGAATATCACGGCAGAGGAGGCGCTTAAGATAAACGCGATCGATCTGATGGCCTCGAGCCCCGATGAGCTTATAGGCAAGCTCGACGGGAGGAAGGTCGAGCTCCCGGCCGGAGAGAGGGCCTTGAATACAAAAGGGTCTCCTTTAAAGAAGGTCGAGGGCGGGTTAAGGTTCAGGATCCTTAGCGCCATAAGTAACCCCAATGTAGCCTACATACTGATGATGATAGGGCTCGTGGGCATTTACTTCGAGCTCTCAAACCCGGGCCTCATTTTGCCGGGCGTCATCGGCGCGGTATGCCTTGTGCTGGCTTTCTACGCCTTTCAGACCCTTTCAATAAATTACGCGGGGCTCCTTCTTATAGGCCTGGCCGTGATATTCTTCATAGTAGAGATAAAGGTCACAAGCTACGGGCTGCTTGCCATAGCCGGGATAATCTCTCTCCTTTTGGGCTCCCTGATGCTCTTTGAGTCCCCGCTCCCTTTCATGAGATTATCGATCTGGGTGATACTGCCCGCTATCGCGCTTATGACGGCGATAGTGCTCGGGACGATGTATTACGGGCTAATGATACTAAGGAGAAGGCCGGTGAGCGGTACAGAGGGGTTTGTGGGGGCCGAGGGGACGGTGGCGGAGGACTTTTCGGGCAACGAGGGCAAGGTCTTTGTTGAGGGCGAGTACTGGAACGCGGCGAGCGATGATGTTTTAAAGAAGGGCGATAAGGTCAGCGTAACCGAGGTAAAAGGGCTTCGGTTGAAGGTCGCAAAAAAAACTTAGCTTGGAGGGGGCCATGAATTTCGGGATAGGCACCGGCACGATAATACTTGTATTTTTGATAATAATGTTCCTCTGGAGCGCGATTAAGATACTGCCTGAGTACGAGAGGGGGGTAATATTCTTCCTCGGCAGGTTCCAGTCCACAAAAGGCCCGGGCCTCGTACTCCTCATACCGGGCGTCCAGAAGATGATAAGGGTGAGCCTCAGGACAGTCACATTTGACGTGCCGACTCAGGACGTGATCACGAAGGACAACGTCTCTGTGCGCGTCAACGCGGTACTCTATTTCAGGGTGGTATTGCCCGACAAGGCCATAATAGCCGTCGAGAACTACCTTTACGCCACGAGCCAGCTCGCGCAGACCACCCTTAGGAGCGTTTGCGGGCAGGCGGAGCTCGATGAGCTTCTGGCGGAGAGGGATAAGATAAACAAGATAATTCAGGAGATACTCGACCGCCAGACGGACCCCTGGGGCATTAAGGTGGCCCTCGTAGAGGTAAAGGCGATAGATCTGCCCGATGAGATGAAGAGGGCGATGGCGAAGCAGGCCGAGGCGGAAAGGGAGAAGAGGGCGAAGGTAATCCACGCGGAAGGGGAGCTCTTGGCGTCGTATAAGATACTCGAGGCCGCCGAGCTGCTCTCTAAGAACCCTGTCTCGCTTCAGCTGCGCTATCTCCAGACGCTTACGGAGATCGCGGCCGAGAAGAACTCTACTATCCTATTCCCGCTCCCCATGGATTTGGTTAAGCCCTTCCTTACAGGGTTTAAAAGGGAGCAGGGGTAGCGTATAAGGCGCAAAGAATCTTCAACAGGGATAATCCAGCATGCCGGGCTCAACGAACGAGGGCCACAGGGGCAGGCTCAGGGAGAAGTTCTCAAAGGCCTCGCTCGAAGGGTTCCATGACTATGAGGTCATAGAGCTGCTCCTTACATTTGCCATCCCGAGGAGGGATGTAAAGCCCATAGCAAAGGAGCTCATAAGGAAGTTTAAGGGCTTAAGGGGGGTATTTGACGCGAGCCTTGAGGAGCTTTGCTCGGTAAAGGGCGTAGGCGAGAGCGCGGCTATACTTCTGGCCGTTCTTAAGGAGATGGCTGGGGCTTACCTTAGGGAGCAGATGACGGGCGCAAGGCCTATAAAGTCCCCGGACGACGTTCTTGATTTCCTGAGCGAGACATTGGGGCATGGGAGGGAGGGGGGGGATGGGGGAGGCGAAAGGCTTATAGCCATATACCTTAACTCAAAAAACGAGATACTCGGGGCAGAATCCCTCCACGAGGGCCCGCTAAAGACTTTTTCAGCGTCTCCGAGGAAGGTGATGGAAAAGGCCTTCGCCTTTAACGCGCGCTCTATCATCTTCGCACACAGCTCTCCGGGCGCAAAAGGCCCAAGCGATTCAGAGCGCAGGCTCGCCCGGGACCTCGAGGACGCCGCCGCCCTTATAGATATACTCGTACACGATTATATCTTCTCAGGCAAAGGGACGCGCTTCAGCGCCCGGGAGGCAGGGTGGCTTAAAGCGGAGGCTAAGACTTAAAAGCGGTCTTTATTACCTTCTATTCGTCATTGCGGATTAAGAGCTGTTGTTTTAAGGGCGGGACTGGAAACCCCCGCCCTTATCGATTATCGGCAGTTTTTTTGAAGAGGCGCGACGAATTGAAAATATATACATCGTCAAGGTCGCAATAATAACTCGGCAGGGCAATGCTTTATCGATGCGTTCCCTTAGTCCTTTCCTTAATTACCCTTTCCAGATAGGCCTTAGCCTCCGTTACAGCCCTCCTTACGGGCCTTCCCTTCGCAAGCCCTGCGGCTATTCCGGCGGACAAGATGCACCCTGTGCCGTGAAATTTTTCAAATTTTCCCTTTAACCTTACGCCGGTGAAATAATCGAAGTGCCTGCCGTCGAACAGGATATCAACAGGGCTTCCCTTCAAGTGCCCTCCTTTAATAAGCACATATTCGGGGCCGAGGGCGTATAACATTTCAGCCGCCCTCTCCATGTCTCCGGCGGTTTTGATATCGATGCCTGAAAGCGCTTTTGCCTCTGGTATATTCGGCGTGACTACGGTTGCGCGGCGCATCAGCATTTTTATGGCTGTAATCCCTTTCCTGTCAATAAGCGGAAAACCTCCTGTTGACGAGAGGATAGTATCCAGCACGATATTTTTAAAATTGTATTTTGGGATAAGGTTTGAGAGCGCTATAGCGTTGGCCGAGCTTCCGAGCATGCCTATCTTTACGGCGTCGATATCGAACTCCTCAAGGAGCGCGTCAAGCTGTTTTCTTAGAAAAGCGGGAGGGATAACCAGCTTCGCCCTAACTGAGTTATTATTCTGCGCCGTAAGGGACGTGATTATCGAAAGGCCGGTAACGCCGAACGCGGAGAAGGCCTTTATATCCGATTGGATCCCGGCCCCTCCTGAGGGGTCTGCGCCTGCTATGGTAAGGGCTGTCCTCATAAGATCTGCACGCTTAAATAGGTGCGTTCCGTTATTCTACCAGCCGAAGAAATATGCAAAGCCGGACTGCGCAAGGCCTATCAAAAACCCCATTACGCCGCCGAGCCATTCGAGGTGCTTCAACTCCTTCGCGATGAACTCGGTGAGGAGCTTTTCAAACCTCATGAGATCGAGCCTGTCGATCTTGGCGACGAGCATCTCCTTTATATCGATATTCTCCCTGAACTTGCTCGCGATTTTGCCTTTTTTAAGGTCGATCTGGCGAAGTAGCTCCTTGGTTATTATGTATTTTACCTGATTTTTGAGGTTATCCGAAAGTAGGCCTATGACCGGCAGGTTCATGAGCCTGTTCGAGCCGAACTTGTGCTCCACGGCGTCCTCTATGACCTTCTCTATCTCCTTTTCCCAGTCAAGGCCCCCGAGGGCCTTGGCGAGGTCCTCTGTGGAGAGAAGCTCCTTTTCTATGGCCTTTGCCATAGAGCGGGCTATCTCCTTCCTCCTCCTCGGTATGACGCCCTGAATGCTGTAGCCCAGCACCTCAATGGGCTTGTGGGGCCTGAAGAGGAGCTTTATGGCCACATAGTTGGTGAACCATCCTATTACAGCGCCGACTACGGGCGGAAGGATGATGCTGTAGTTCATCTTGTATTATGCTCCGGGCTTGAAAGTTTCCGAATAGGACGGGCAAATAAGGCAGGCTTGGCGCTACAGGTTTCCTTATTAGCAGGATGCGGAAAAAGTCCGTCCAAGACTTTTTCCGCCACGGCTTGTCCGAAGCGAATGGCAGAACTCCGTTCTTTCCGGCAAGGAATTCTTTCTTTGATATGGCTCGCCTTGTCACTTGGTGAGCCGGCGGGCATCCGGACGGCAATCCGCCCCCATCATCATGGGGAGCGGATTGCCTGACAGGCTGCGTCTTTCCGCAACCTGTCAGGCGAAAAAGCCCTTCTTAGAGATCTCTTCCTCGAAGTACTTCTTATAGAGTATCTCCCACTCCCTGCTGCCTTCGGGCACTTCCCTTGAAAGGGAGCGGATCTTGTCTCTGGCGGCGGTGTCGGCATCGTCCTCGACCTTCATGTAATCCGTTATCACCCGCTTTATCTCTTGAAGGACCTTGTCGTCGTCCTTAAAATCAACGAGGTCGTCCTTCCATATGCCGTCCGAGACGAGGTGGGCTAAGTGCGAGATCCTGTCCTCGGAGAGCCTCAAAGCACTATCCCCCTTTCCCGCGCCAGCTTGCCTTTTATCATGTTGAACATTTTCCTGTAGTCTATCTTCTTCGAGTTTATCTCGCCGGTATGGGTCTTAAGCATCTCCTCGACCTCCCTGTCAAGGTCGTCCTCGGCCCGTAAGTCCGCCAGTATCGCCTCGTTTATCTTCTCCAAGACCTTGCGCTCCTCGGCCTTAAAGACGATTAAGTCCTTCTCTTTCAACCTCCCGAGCACGAGCCCGGAGATCTTCTCGACCTGCTCTTTTGTAAGCCTCATTTTTAAAAAATTAGCACAGTTCCCCGGGGTTTGCAAGGGTGTTGACATGGGAGTTTTTTTGGTCTATATATTAGCAAGTCAGGCAAAACGCATCCTCGCAGAGGCGGCGGGAAGACGACAGGGGCCTTCCGCGAGATTTAAAAAGGGCCGCACAGGGAACTACAATAGAGATAGCTTTCCCCGGGGGCGTCATGGCAAGAAGGGGCGGGGATACGATATGCGCGCTCGCCGGCGCGGTCCTCCTCTTCCTCGGCTCTTTTGCCTATTTTTTCCCTGAGATAAGCTACAGGTCAAAAGAGGAGACGATAAGCGTTAAGCGCGTATATGTCTGGAAAAAGATAATCATCCCGCATCCCGCGTCTATCGGGGTGGTCCTGACAGGGGGCCTGCTTTTATATAACGCTTCAAAAATACGGAGAAGAAGGAGGAACAGATGAGGTTCGTAAAGAAGTTGTATTTCAGGCAGATAGCTCTTGCCTTGGCGTTCGCGATGCTCATTATCGGCAGCATCCCTTCAAAGAGCATGGCGTATGTGGTGGGGGCGGATACCGCCGGGTACTTCTCGAGGGCCGCTGACATGGACAGGGCGCAGAGGGTGCTTGAGTCAAAGCTCGTATCAGAAAAACTTTCTTCCGCAGGGCTCTC
>JAUSLB010000233.1 GCA_030646655.1 Deltaproteobacteria bacterium
TTACCCTTCTCCTTAAAAAGACGGCCGGCTGGCAGATGAAGCAGACCTCCGCGAGCCTTTTTTTATCAAAGGGCTCGGTATAATACCTCTGTATTACCTCTCCGCTCTCTTTTATATGGTATCCCTCCCCATATAACATCATCACATCTTTATGCTCATTGAAGAACCTGACCGCCTTTTCTATGGCGCCGGGAAGATATGTATCGTCTGAGTTGAGCCACCCGAGCATCTCCCCTTTTGAGGCGCTGAACCCTTTATTCACCGCGTCAGCCTGCCCCTTGTCCTTCTCGCTGACCCATTTATACTCAATCCCCCTGCACCTTACAGGCCATTTTCCCTCTTTAAGGAGGCGGCCGTATTTTTTTATGACCTCGACTGAATCGTCGGTCGAGCCGCCGTCCATTATAAGATACTCGATATGGAAGTCCCCTTCCTGAGAAATAACGCTTTTTATCGTCTCTTCAACAAACCGCCCCTGATTGAAGGAGGGGGTGACTATCGAGACTATTGTGGGCGTCATTTTACCTTTTCGGCCCTTACGGCTATATTCACCATTAGATGCCCGAGCGGCCCTTTTCCGTATCTGTCGAGGTAATCTATGGTCCCGTATAATTTCGGCGAAACAAACGGGATTGCGTGGAAACCGAACTGCTCCACTATCCTAAACCCGTTCTCTTGAAGCTCCCTACTTAGCCCGCCCCAATAGACCCAGTTCTCAAAACCCTCGTAGGGCCTTAGCTTAAGGACGTTCCCGATGGTCACCGCGAAGTGCCAGACCCTGTTCGGGACGGTAAGGGCGAGGACGCCGCCTTTTTTAATAACCCGCGCCATCTCTTTTATCGCCTTTTTCGGGTCAGGCGTATGCTCGATGACCTCTGTTGATATTATGCAGTCAAAAGAGCCGTCCGGGACTTTAAGGTCTGTGACATCCCCTACGACCCTAATTGAATCGCACTTCTTTTTAACCTCGTTCAGGAGGTTCTCGCCCACATCGAGCGAGGTGACTATGGCCCCGAGCTCTACGGCCCTTCTGCTGAACCAGCCTGTGCCGCTCCCCGCGTCGAGCAGCTTTTTGCCCTTAAGCTCGCCGTCCTTAAAGAGCCTTTCAAAGACTACCTTAAGGCGCTTGTCGGTGTCGTACATGTTCATCGCCTTGTCGAACTCGGAGGCGAAGGTGTCGTAAAAAAGGCCCTTATTTTCCATCTATTCCTTCCACCCCACTTTCTCCTGGACGATGTAAAGAGGCCTGTTCTTCACCTGCCTGAATATCCGTGCTATGTACGCGCCCAATACGCCTATGCTTATGAGCTGGACCCCGCCTAAGAATAGAACGCCCATGAGCAGCGATGTCCAGCCCTCGACAGCTATATCGAGGACGAGCCTGACATAAAGCGCGTATGCCGCGTAAATGAAACTGATCGCCGCCACAATGAGGCCGAAGACCCCGACCGCCTTTAGAGGTAGTGTCGTGAACGAGGTGATACCGTTTATGGCGAACCTTAGCATCTTTGAAAACGAATATTTGCTCTGCCCGGAGTGGCGGGCGTCCGCCCTGTAAGGTATATTGGTCTGCTTAAAGCCTATCCAGCTCGTAAGCCCGCGCACGAACCGGTCCTGCTCCCTCAGCGCCTTGAAGGCCTCGCACGATGCCCGGTCCATCAACCTGAAGTCAGCGGCATCGGGCTGTATCAGGACCTCTGAGTCGAGGTTTATCAACTTGTAGAACGCCTTTGAGAAGAGCTTTTTCTTTAATGGGATGCCTTCAGTCTCCTGACGGATCGTATTTATGATGTTATAGCCCTTCCTCCACTCTCCTATCATCTCAGGTATAAGCTCTGGCGGGTGCTGGAGGTCCCCGTCCATGACTATCACAGCCTCGCCACTGGCGGAATCTATCCCCGCAGTTATGGCTATCTGGTGGCCGAAGTTCCTGGAGAACTTTAGCGCCCTTACCTCTTCCCTTTTCCCGGCCCATTCGGCTATTTTTTTAAAGGTGTCGTCAGAGCTGCCGTCATCGACGAATATTACCTCGAAAGGCTCCTTGAAGGTGTCCATCACCTTAAGAAGGCGCCTTAAGAGCTCGTCTATGACCGAGCCCTCGTTAAAGACCGGGACGACTATGGAGTAGGTTATTGAGGCCATTTTTCCTCGCATTATATTTTTTTAAGAACGAAGATATAATTATCCCCTATATTCAAAAAATCAAAAAATCTGGTAAAAAGGTGATCGGCCCCCGTCAAATGAAATAATGTGATTACTCTCGCAATCTTCCTTTTTCCGCTCGTTATCCTTCCGTTCGAGGCCCAAAATTCTGAGGGCTCTCCCTCTTTAGGATAAGTCAGCAGATGAAGCCATTGGAGCCAAAGCCAGGAGGAATCTGTTATCGTGCAAGTCTTCTCTATCTTAAAATCAGCTTTTTCAGCTAAGATCTTCATGGATTCAAATGAGAAATGCTGTATGTGATAAGGGACATGCCAATTAATCCATCTTTTCCCGAATACCCGTGCCCCCCATCCGTCCGGGTTCGGCATCGACAGTACCGCAACGCCCCCTTCCTTTAGCACCTTCCTGACGCCCATGAGCGCCACGACGGGGTCTATTGTATGCTCCAAGACCTGATCCATCGTGACGTAATCAAAAGAAGCCGGCTCGTATATGTCGGGTTCGAAGAGCCCCGCATGGACTTTATAGCCGAACCTCTCCGCGACCCTTAGTATGTTCCTGTCAGCCTCGACGCCGTAAACATCGCACCCCCGCGCCTTATGATAGCCCAATGTCTCGCCGAACCCGCAGCCGATATCGAGTACCCTAACATTTTTAGGCACCCACCTGAAGGCCGATGAATTCTTCCCCTTCAGCCACGCGAAAAAGCCCTTCGCCTCTATAAAGGGCTTATGCTCCTCTAATTTGAAAGCCGAACGGGGGTAATATTCCGAGTATAATCTCGATATGAGCTCCGGAGTGAATTCCCCCTGAAGGTGTCTGTGGCCGCATTTGAGGCACTTTGCGAGCCTGAAGCTCCCTTTAAAGCCGTACCTGTCGTCATAAAGCTCCCTTTCAATCCGGCAATCAGAATTTTTGCACAAAGGGCACCGCGTCTCAACCAATATAATATCCCGCCTTCCTTATTTCCATCCCCTCACCTGAAATTTCTATAAGATTGAAATCCCTCCCGCTGAACGCAAGCTTGAACATAAAAGGACGCAGAAAAACGGGGGTAAAAGCCTCCAAGGTGAAATAA
>JAUSLB010000237.1 GCA_030646655.1 Deltaproteobacteria bacterium
CGATAGCATCTTCGAACGCTTTCAGGACGCTTTGAGGGAGAACAGGTGGGAGGACGCCTCGCACGACTTTAGGGAGTTCAGCGTGGGCTTAAGGAGGCACATAAGGGTAGAGGAGGAGATCCTATTCCCGGTATTCGAGGAAAAGACAGGCATGACCGAGAGCGGCCCGACATTCGTCATGCGCATGGAGCATACGGAGATAAAGGAGCTGCTCGATAAGATAATAAGCGCTACGGACGCGAAGAACGAATCTCAGGCAACAAACTCCTCGCGCGATATCTTTAACATCCTATCTGACCACAATATGAAGGAGGAGCACATCCTTTACCCTGAGTCCGATTCCTTTCTAACGGAAGCCGAGCGCGCGAAGGTGATAAAAAAGGCGCAGACGGCGTAAACCGGATATACGATACAAGACGAATAAAAAGCCCCGCCATTTATGGCGGGGCTTTTTATATGAGGGGATATGTGATAGCGGATTTTAAAAACAGCACTCTTCTCTTTTCAGTACTGTTTTTGCTGAAGATATTTTTTCCTTAAAGGATTTTTATGATTTGCCTTTCAGCCCCTCCACATACCCCCGCCTTATGAAAGGTATATAGAGGATGCTGAATATCTTCAGGAACTCTATCCCGCCTTTGAGGAAATCCGTTTGTTTGAGCTTCGAGCCTTTTACGTCAGCCCACTTCTCGATAGGGTACTCGACCCAAGCGCCGCTCGCCTCCTTGTTAAGCAAAAGCAGCCGCGCGAAAAGCTCGACATCGAAAGTCCATTTAACATTGAAAGGTTTGCTGAAGGCCTTCTTTAAGTCGTCGGATCTTTTAAATATCTTTGCCCCGCACTGGGTGTCATAGACGGGAATCTTGAGGAGCATGGACGCGAATGTGGCGAAGACCCTGCCGAGGTAGTGGCGGGCCGCCCGCCTCTGGATATCGCGCCCGAGGAGGCGCACCCTTGAGGCTATGACCAAAGCGGCCTTGGTCTCGTCCAGTATCCGGCAGAATTTCTCTATCTCTTCGAGAGGGGTGGCGAGGTCAGCGTCCCAGTACCCGATATTCGCGAAGTCGCCTTCGAGCGCGGCTACAAAGCCCCTCCTTACAGCCTCTGCCTTGCCAGAATTTTTTTCAAGGCTTAAATAATCGAGCTGGGCGGGGTTCGTCTTCTTCAGCCCGTTCAAAACTTCAAGGGTCGAGTCCGTGCTCCCGTCGTTTACGAAAAGGAAGTGGAGGCCTTTTTCTTTCGCGGCAGCTTCAATAAAGGCGTCTTTGTTAAGCCTCTTCGATTCGTTGTAGCAGGGGACTATGATTACCGTCTTTCGCATAAGACCCATCCTGTCAGCCCCGGCAATTTTAAACCGAACCCGTTCGCAATCAAAGAGATTTTATTATCCGCCCTGAGCATCAGCTCAATTGCCTTAGTGATGCCGCGCCCGAACCTCCAGTTGCCTACGCCTTTTTGAGGGCCGTCCTTTATTTTAAAAAGCCTTTCAAGGGAAGCTGAAAGCAAGCGGGGCAGAAGGAGGCTTGCGAAAAGATAGCCTGATGAGACGCACCTAAGGCCTGAGGATTCAACGAGCGATCTTAGTTCCTTTAAAGAATACCTGCGGACATGGCGAAGGTACCTGTCATGGGAGCTAAAGAGGAAGTTGAAGGCAGGCGCGGTTATCAAGACCCGCCCGCCCTGTTCAAGATAATCCCCTATCTCCTTTAGTAACGCCCCGTCGTCCTTCACATGCTCTACTACGTCGAGGAGCAATATAAGCCCGTAACAGTTCTTCTCCTTTGGGAGCTTATCTGAATATGTTATCCCTCCCCCGCGCTTTGAGAGCTCATCTATCAATTCTTTTGTAAGGTTTATATCTACGGCAGTTATTCTTTTGACGGCGGTCCCTTTAAATAATTTCATGCAGACGAACCCGTCCCCGCAGCCGATATCGAGCGCCTTTGCATCTTTATCGAGCGACTGCTTTAAAATAGACCTCAAGGCCTCAACGCGGGAGGTCTCCCACGGATGCCTTATGCGGCTTAAGCCTTTTAGCTCCCGTAAATCCATCGAAAAGTCCTGAAAGTAAGGTAATTTCCGCCTATAGTCTAACATTTATGCGGCTTTTGTTTCAATTTTAATCGGGTGCCCGGCTTTAGTCCCGCCCTTTTAAGGGCGCATCAAACGAGCTATATAAAAGGCAAGTACCTTGCCGACACGCCTGGCCCGGGCGGTTCTCAAGCGTGCCTATTCGCAGAAAGAGCCGTTTTCTAAAAGCGCACGATTTGAGATTGTGCCGTGCTGAGAGCACCCCCGCCATTTATGGCGGGATGATTGAATTTAGGGGGGCCGGATGCGGGGGAGGGCTTAGACCCTGACCCGTATGGGAAGGATAACTGTAGTGATGCCGCTCCACTGCAACCTCCGCTGTATCGCGAAGGCGGTCTCGTTATGCAGAAGCCTGTGGTAGAATTTTTCTAATCTAAAGGTGAGCTGTCCCGTAAAGACGATCGACCTCGGGAACTCTTTTACGACATCCTTGCAGAGCTTCTCCGCGCTCTCGACCACATCTGTCCCGGCCTCCATCCTGTAGTCAGCTGGAAAGCCCAGCCTGCGGGCCAGCGCTGCGTATTTCTGGAGAGAATCATTTACCGAGGTCTGGAGCGCCTCCATCTCCTGCGCTCCCTTGAATGAACCCGAGTCGATGACGGCGATGGAGACGAAGATGATATTTTTTATCTGATGGAAGTTTGAGACCGTTGAAAGAAGCGTATGTATCCCGAACCCGTTATAGGCGGATACGAGTATTACGGCCGTCATGTCCCTCTGGTTCAGGGGCTCGGTATTCACTGGGCCGAATACAGGGAGGTTTAAGAGCATCTCGTCCAACTGGGCCGTGCCCATCTCGACTTTTCTGTAATGCGACTTTATGGTATAGCACCCTGCCACGACGAGCGAGGTTATAAGGAGCGTCAGCCAGCCGCCTTCCAGGAACTTCTCAAAAGATATTATGACGAGGATAGTGGCGCAGAGCACGAAGCCGACGATATGGACGCTCAGGTGCTGAAGCCACTTCCTGTCCTTTCCCCTGTTTCTTATGAATAACCGAGACATGCCGAGCTGGGATAAAGAGAATGTTATAAAGACGTTTATCGAGTACATTATAACGAGCGAGGATACCGAGCCTTCGGTGTAGAAAAGTATGGCAATGGCGGAGACGCCCATGAGGATTATCCCGTTCTGCATGCTGAGGCGCTCTGATAATGCCGAGAACCTGTGCGGGAACCATGAGTCTACCGCCATGTTCGCCATTACCCTCGGGCCGTCCACGAACCCGGTCTGCGCGGCCACAAGCAGGAGAGCTCCCTCTGAGAATATCGTGATAAAAGATATTGCCCCGCCGAATCGCCAGTCGCCGAAAAGGGCGTCGGCCAATACCGCGTTCAAGGTCCTGCCGGGCACAGGGGAAACGCCCACGAGAGGGTAGCTTACGAACAGTATCCCCGCCGTAAAGGCGAGAGAGACCGCCATGTAGGCCATGGTCCTTTTTCCGGTCTGGACGCGCGGCTCCCTCATTATCTGGAGCCCGTTGGAGGTGGCCTCTATCCCGGTATATGTGCCGCCGCCGAGCGAATACGCGCGCAGCAGCAAGGCGGCTACCCCCCACACCCCTATGGTCGAAAGGTCGTATTTGAGGTTGGTATTGAAGTCCGAGAACAGAGCCCCGAACTGTCCGCGATGGGTATAGAGACCGTCGAATAGCATCAATATGTGCGTCAGTATGAAGGTGATGAATATCGGCGTGAGCACGGCTATCGATTCCTTGACCCCCCTTATGTTAAGGACTATGAGGAAGACTATGAGGAGCGCGGCAAAGGGCAATTTAAATTCGTGCAGCTCACGGGGAAGGAAGCTGAAGACGGCATCAGAGCACGCGGCTATGGATACCGTTATGGTCAGGACGTAATCGACGAGCAGCGCGCTGCCTGAGGCCACCCCGGCCCTTTCGCCGAGCATGTGGGTAGCAACGATATATCCGCCGCCGCCGTGCGGGAACTGCTCTATTATCCGGGAGTACGCGTAGGAGATGACAAAGACCGTAAAGGCGGTCGCACCGGCCAAAACAAGCGACAGATATGTATGGCCTGCGAGCGCCTTGAAGGCCTCTTCAGGGCCGTAGGACGAAGAAGACAGCCCGTCGGCCCCGAGCCCTATCCACGCAAGCACCGGTATAAGGGACATCTTGTGGAATATAGAGACGTCCTTTAAAGGCCTCGGAGCGCCGAAGAGTTTTCTTCTTATCTTTTTAGGCTTTTCATCGGACATTCCTTGGAAATCCCCCCGGTCTTCTGCCTAATCTCATATAAGTAAGCATAGCAGAAACAATAGAATATAATCGCGTGACACCTTTTTTGGTATTTGGTATTTAGCAGGTTGCTTCAAGCCGCAACC
>JAUSLB010000205.1 GCA_030646655.1 Deltaproteobacteria bacterium
TTGCGGCTTGAAGCAACCTGTCAGACCCTGAACTTTCCCTCTCTTGAGATCACTCCGCTCCTGATCGCGTCGTTTATTATCTTTCTGGCGCTTTCGAGCTTTTCCTGCTCGACGGCTATCCTCTTTTCCAGATAATCTTCGGTATAGATGCGCGGCTGTCCGAGCGTCCTTATGGAGCAGGTTATCCTATAGTCCTCCATCAGGGTCTCTATCACGCTTCCGTCAAGTTCATTATAGAAAGAATACAGGTCTATGAAGTTTATCCGGGTGGCCATAAGTCTTATGAGTATATGAAAAAGACGCCGTTTTGTCAATGATTACTCAATTTTAAGGGCGCCGCCGACGCTTCTTTACCGCTTGACATCCGAGCATGCCGCCTGCCATAATTAGGACACATTTAAGGGCGGAGGTAGCGGATGAGGCGAAGGTCTTTATGGGTTTTGAGCGCGGTCTTCTTCTGGGTCTTTCTCGTGGGCATGGGCAAGGCTCCAAGCCCGGAGGTCCCGATGCCTGAGATAGACTTTAAGGCGACCGTCAGGGACGATCAGGACGTTGCTACAAAGGTATCCCACGCGAGCTGGGATGGTAATATCTACATAACAGGGACGCGCGGGAAAGGGACCGTGACAATCTCTTTCGAGAAGATAAAAAAGATTATGGCTGCGGGGACCGGCAACGCGAATAGGAGCGACTTTCAGGTGACTTTGAAGAACGGGGATGTCGTGGCCGTAAGCCTCGATAATGACGCCAGGTTCTTAGGCTCAACGAACTTCGGCACTTACAGGATACTCGCGAATAACATAAAAGAGATAAGTTTTGAGTAGGAATGATTAGGGCGCATGGCAGGTAACCTGCCATGCGCCCTAAAAGACTTTCCGGTAAAGCCTGTTTTCATCGTAAGGCTGAAACCTTGCCCTGCTTTTATCAGCCTTCTTCCTCAACTATTTAAGGCTGCCTCTAAAAATTAGGAATTTTTTCTGAAGTCAAGGAAGGGTGGAAATAAAAAGCGGAGCATATATGTGAATATGTGAGCATTTTTATTTTCGCGCCTACGCAGAGGTCAGGAAAAAGAACAATTTTTAGAGGTAGCCTTAAGTCTACCCCAGCGCGGCGAGCAGATTCTTAAAGTGTATCGCCGTCGCCGTATCCCCGGTTATCTCAAGCCGCCTTGTGAAAAATACCGTATCCGGGTCCTCTTTTCCAGTAAGCACATCGATTAGGACGCTCACATCCCCCCTCATCTCCACATCCGGTTTTCTGCGCATATGCGGGATGACCTTGATATCCTTATCCTTGATATGGAGGAAGAAGGTCTTTTTTATATCCCGCGCCTCGAAGAGGAATACCTTGTCATCGATCTCTCCGAGCTTCTCCTTAAAGTTCGGGTTCTTATCGAGGATATTTGAGATAAAGACGCCTACGCCTATAGCCTCCATCCACAGAGGCATCGCCTTTAAAGGGAGGTTTAGGGATTTGAAGAACCTATCCCGTATCTTTTTCCTTATCTCTTCGCTTTCCAGAGCTACACCTTAAAGCCTATGTGGACGGCGGCTATGCCGTTAAAGAGGTTATAATACTTGACCTTATACAGCCCTGCCGCCTCCATTATCTTCTTTAGCTCCTCCTGAGGGGGGAACTTCCTTATCGATTCCGGGAGATACTCGTATGCGCTCCTGTTGCCCGTTACCATCTCGCCTACCTTGGGTATTATCGTGAATGAATAGATGTCGTAGAGCTTTTTAAAGAGCGGGTTCCGGGTATGAGAGAACTCAAGGCATATGACGCGCCCGCCGGGCTTTACCACCCGCGCCATCTCGGAGAAGGCCCTGTCGAGATGGGTAACATTCCTGATCCCGAAACCTACGGTGGCGCAGTGGAAGGTATTATCCTCAAAGGCTATCTCCTCGGCGTTGCCCTGAACAAAGCGGATATTCTTTAGAAAGCCCCTGTCAACGCATTTTTCCCTTCCGACCTTGAGCATCTCCCTGTTTATATCGAAGACTACGACGTTGCCGGCCTCTCCTACCCTTTCCGCCATAAGGAGCGAAATATCGGCTGTCCCACCGGCGACATCAATGGCCGTCTCGCCGGGCTTAAGCCCTGTCTCGGACGCCACAAGCCTCTTCCAGAGCCGGTGGGTCCCTAAGCTCATAAGGTCGTTCATGAGGTCGTACTTGGGTGCGACCGAGTCGAAGACCTCGTTGACCTTATCCTGCCTCTCGTCCTCGGGGACGAGTTTATTTCCAAAAAATGTAAGCTTTTCGGTCATGGTTTTCCTTGAATGCAGCAATCTTTTCGGTCTTCTTTCAATATGATTTTTTAATAGAATTATCGGAAAAAACCTTTTTGCGCAACGAGTTGCGCTGAACACCCCCTATGCTCGTTAAATATTTTCATTAAATATCAAATAGTTACACTAAAATAGCCTCTCTAATACTCCCTTAACCTTCCCTATATTATAATAGAGCCGTAAGATGAGAAAAACAAAAAATAAGAGAGGAGAAATAAGATGAATACAGTAAAGAGCATATTCGAGGTAATCGCATCCATCACGGTAATAGCGATAATGGTATCAGTAAGCGGCGTAAACTTCATTATGTAATCGTTGGTATAACCCTCAAACGAGGGTTATACCTCCGCTTCAGTCGCAGTCCCGATTTAAGCTGTCGTAAAGCCCCTCGTCCCTTCTCTTCTGGGCGGTCTTGCTCTTATAGCTCCCTTTCCTGACCTTCAGCCCCTTGCGCTTTAATATCTTTTCGATGTAGTCGAGGTGCGGGCAGGGCGGGTAATGCCCGTTATCCGTCACCATGCAGGACGACAGGTGTATTACAATCTCGTCCTTTTCTATATCCGCCTTCTTCTTCGCCCTCTTTATAAGATGCGCGGCGGTCCTCGCGATCCTTCTTCCCGGACACCCCCCGCAGTTGAAGGGCACGGCCATTACCCCGGCATCGCCCTCGTATGCCGTAAACCCGTCTATCCTGTTCGTGAACGAATTGACGCAGCCGAACCCGCTGCACCTCTCCTTGGCGAAGTCGCACTGAATTATGCCTATGAGCCTTACGGGTTTCTTGTCCATGAAAAAAGAACCTCTATCCCTTCTTTTTCGAGAAGAGCCTGTAGCCTATTACTATCGCTGTCACGAAGCCTATGTCGCTCAATACCGGCAGGCCGAAAAGCGTCACAGTCTCCTCACCGGCGAATACGGCTATCAGGGATGCCGCGATTATAAGAGAGGCTATGACCAGCCCGCCGCCTATCCTTTTTCCGGCTGACTCTAATTCGCTTGTGACCTCTTCAAGCCTGTGGTGGACAAAGCCTATCTTGAGCTCTTCCTTCAGGGCCTTCTTCGCGAGCATATTCATCCTGACAGGAAGCTCAAAAGCCGCGCCCATAAGCTCCCCGGCGCTCTGCCTCCCCTCCTCTATTATCGATTTCGGGGAGAACTTCTCCCTTGCCATCCACTTATAGATCAGGGGTTTGGCCACCTCCCACATGTTTATATCAGGGTATAATTGCCTGCCCACGCCCTCTATAATGACCATGGATTTCTGTAGGAGAAGCAGGTTCGGCTGTAGCGTCATTTTGAAGCGCCGAGCCGTCTGTATGAGCTTCATAAGGAGGCCTGAGATGTTTATCCGCTCAAGGGTCCTCCCGAATATGGGCTCGGAGATGTCGCGTAGCGCCTGCTCGAACTCGTGGAGGCTGATATCCTCCCCGATAAGCCCCATCTCCTTATGGACGGCCGCCATGCGCCTGTAATCGCCCCTGATGAGGTGGAATAGCATCGAAGCGAGGTATTTACGAAGGTCATGGTCGAGCGTGCCTACTATCCCGAAGTCCAGATATATGATGACCCCGTCGTCACGGACGAAGATATTTCCCGGATGAAGGTCGGCGTGGAATATCCCGAATTCAAAAACCTGCTTAAAGAATAGCTCTATGCCCCTTACCGCTACGGGCTTTATGTCAATGCCTTTCCTCTTTAGCGTCTCGACCTCGTCGATGGGAGTGCCGTTAATCCTCTCCATCGTAAGGACGTCTCCGGTAGTAAAGTCCCAGTAGACGCGGGGGATCTGGACGGTGGGGTCGCCCTTGAACATCGCATGGAAGCGGTCAAGATTCATCCCCTCGACGGATAAGTCCTGCTCTTTTTTTATTACGCGCTCGAACTCGCGCACCACATCCTTTGGGCGGTATCTGCGGTAGGCAGGGACATATCTGTCGAGTAGCCCCGCGATAGTCTCCATGACCGAGATATCGGATTCGATGATCTTGTCTATCCCCGGCCTCTTTACTTTTACGGCAACCTTCGTGCCGTCAAGGAGCTCGGCGTAGTGCACCTGTGCGATTGAGGCTGAAGCGGCCGGCTGGACGGAGAAAACGGAAAATTTTGCCGGAAGAGGGGCTTTAAGAGACCCCTCGACGACTTTTTTAACCTCCTCGAACTGGACCGGCGGGACCATGTCCTGCAATTTCTTGAACTCATCGAGCCAGTCGGGCGGCAGGAGATCCGCCCTCGTTGAGGCGATCTGGCCGAGCTTGATGAACGTGGGGCCGAGCTCCTCGAGGACAAGCCTTATCCGCTCCGGGACGCTAAGCTCAAGGTTCTTCTTAGATACGAACAGCCTCTCAACCCTTGCGAATATCGAGGGCAGGATATGCAGCTCGGAGACAAGCCCGCCGAAGCCGTATCTTATAAGCGTTACGACGATACGGTTAAGGCGGCGGATGTTCTTGAATGTCTGATTGGCCATAGGGGAGGAAGGGGGTTATTCAGCCTTTCCGAGCCGGGATTCGAGCTCAGCTACTCTTTTTTCGAGCTTATCCACCTTTTCCCTCGCTATCCGCGCCATCTCTTTGATGACATCCATATCGTTCTGGGTAGCGACATTGAGTTTCTCAAGCACCTTCTCAGATGAAGTCGCGAACTCTTTGTCGAGCCTTTCCTTGCCGGACTTGACGAGCGAGAGGAACTCCCTTAAGGCCCTTATCCCCTCTTCTACCACCTTATTCTCAGCCGCCTCTTTTGG
>JAUSLB010000260.1 GCA_030646655.1 Deltaproteobacteria bacterium
CAAGGCCGCGCCTATTAGCCATCTTCAAGGAGGAGATAAAAAGTGCTGTTATTCATGCCTGTAGCTTTAGCCTTCGCAGAGGAGGCGCCCGCGGCTGGCGGCGGGCCGTTCTCAAGCCTTCTAAGCGTCGCCCCGTTAGTCATCCTTTTCGTCATATTCTATTTTCTGCTCATACGCCCCCAGCAGAAAAAGGCAAAAGAGCATAAAGCGATGCTCTCCCAGATACAGAAGGGAGACAGCATCGTAACGACAGGCGGTCTTTACGGAAGGGTACTATCCGTATCCGAGGAGACCGTTACCGTCGAGATAGCCGACAACGTAAAGGTCAAGGTCGCCAGGGACGCCATAGCAATAAGAAAGCCTCAGGGGTAGTTTTAGCGGAATAAATACCGTTGTCCGGCCCAAGGGCAAGCCCTTGGGCCGGACGGCCATTTTCATTATGGAGTAGCCGAAAAAAAATGAGAAGCATCTTCTGGCGTATCGTCCTGCTGGCCGGTTTTACCGTCCTTGCGTTAGTCCTCTTTCTACCTTCGACGCCCTTTTCAAAAAGGCTCCCGTCTTTCTGGGCTGATAGGATACCGAAGATAATCCTTGGGCTTGACCTTCAGGGCGGCATGCACCTTGTTTTAAGCGTCGATCAGGACAAGGCTGTGGAGAACCACACTCAGAGGCTCTTAAGCTCTATCGAGGACGCGCTTAAAAAGAAGAACATCCCGTATAACTCCGTTGACAGGCAAGGGTCTTCAGGCGTAGTCATAACCTATCCGGACGAGAAGACAAAGGCAGCGATAGCCCAGCTCTTATCAGATGAGTTCGGGGTATTCGGCCCGCCTGAACAGAAGGACGACAAGCTCGTATTCACATTGGATGAGGCAGAGGTAAAGAGGCTTAAGGAGTGGGCGGGCTCGCAGGCCCTTGAGACCATACGGAACAGGATCGACAAGTTCGGCGTGGCCGAGCCTGTCATACAGAAGCAGGGTGAGAACGAGCTCGTAATCCAGCTCCCGGGCCTAAAAGACCCTGAGAGGGCGATTCAGCTCATCGGTAAGACCGCGGTTCTCGAGTTCAGACTGCTCGATGAGTCGATGGATGTCCAGAAGGCGCTCGCCTACGGCCCTCCTCCGGGCTCCGATATACTATACCAGCAGACGAAGAACCCGCAGGCAGGGACTGTAGAAAGGACGCCCTATCTCGTTAAAAAGGAGATCCTCCTTACAGGGGATTCTCTGTCCGATGCGCGGGTGGCGATAGACACCCAGTATAACGAGCCGTATGTATCTCTCACATTCGACTCAGGCGGCGGGCGCACCTTCGAGAGGATAACAAGCCAGAACGTAGGGAAAAGGCTCGCCATAGTCCTTGACGGCAACGTACACTCGGCCCCGCAGATAAAAGAGGCCATCTCAGGCGGTAAGGCCCAGATAACAGGCGGGTTTACCCACGAGGAGGCCGCGGACCTGGCGATAGTATTGAGGGCAGGCGCGCTTCCCGCCCCCGTCACAGTGATACAGAACGTTACCGTGGGCCCGACGCTCGGCTCTGATTCAATAAGGGCAGGGGTAAGGGCGGCGATACTCGGGGCGGTACTGGTACTCGTGTTCATGGCTATATATTATAAGTTTTCCGGGCTTGTGGCGGACTTCGCCATATTCCTTAATATAGTAATGCTCCTCGGGGCCATGGCGTGGCTGAATTCAACGCTGACCCTTCCGGGCATAGCCGGGATTATACTTACCATAGGCATGGGGGTGGACGCAAACGTCCTTATATTCGAAAGGATAAAAGAGGAGCTTAGGAGCGGAAGGACCCCCCGCTCCGCTATTAACGCGGGCTATGACCACGCTTGGTGGACTATAATCGACTCGCACGTGACGACGCTTATAACGGCCGCGGTTCTCTTTCAGTTCGGCAGCGGCCCGATAAAGGGCTTTGCCGTATCCTTAAGCCTCGGGATACTCATTAACCTCTTTACCTCTCTCGTCGGCACAAAGGTCGCGTTCGACGTGCAGAACGAAAAGTTCAGGATAAAGAGGCTTAGCATTTAAATACCGTGAATGTCGGCCGTGTACGCGCCCCCTAAACGGGCGGATAACGGCCTTTTCGGAGGTTCGATGGATATCTGGGGCGAGACACATATAGACTTTCTCGGAAAGAGGTATATCCTCTTCGCGATATCGGGCATCTTCGTGATAATCGGGCTTATTGCCGCGATAGCCATACCGCTCGGCAAGGCGAACCTGGGGACTGATTTCGCAGGCGGGATAGCGATACAGTTCAGGTTCGAAAAACCCCTGCGCACGGAGACCGTAAGGTCGCTCCTTGAGAAGGGCGGGTTTAAGGACGCAAGTCTGCAGCAGTTCGCGGAGCCGAATAAGCTCCTTGTGCGCCTGAAGAGGTCTGATGGGAACTTAAGGGAGGTCTCGAAATCGATCGGGGAGGTCTTTACCCAAGGCATGCCGGATAACCCCTTTGCGATAGATTCGACCACAGAGGTAGGCCCGACCGTAGGTAAAAAGCTCCAGAGCGACGCCTTATGGGCGATAACCGTCTCGCTTATAGGGATACTTATATATGTGGCCTGGAGGTTCGAGTTCAGGTTCGGGGTGGCGGCCGTGATAGCGACATTCCACGACGTGCTCGTTGTAATGGGCCTCCTTTATATAACGCATAAGGAGATGACGCTCCTTATAGTGACGGCGCTCCTTACCCTTGCCGGGTATTCGCTTACGGATACGGTCGTGGTATTCGACAGGATCAGGGAGAACTTAAGGAAGCGGACAAAAGAGGATACCATCCCGCTTATAAATAGATCGATAAACGAGGTCTTAAGAAGGACTATCGTAACCTCGCTTACAACGCTGCTTGCCCTTGTCGCCCTTCTTTTCCTCGGCGGGGAGGTCATCCACGATTTCGCTCTCGCGCTTTTCGTAGGGGTCTTGGTCGGCACATACTCCTCTATATTCATAGCCAGCCCCGTACTCCTTTTCTGGAAAGGGTCCAAGAGGACGCCTTCTCTGGCAAAAAGTTAAATTTTTTGTTAAATATTTTTAGCCTTCATTAAAAACCCTGAAAAATCAAGGGGTTTTCCTTAGAATAATTCCAATCTTTCACCTTTTACAAAAAACCCTATTGTGTTTTTTTGTCATTTGTGATATAAAACCGTTACAATTGATACTTTTCGCCGGCTAATGGAAGCCGGGCTATAATATCGCTAAATGGCTCATGGCGGGCCCCCCAAGAGGCTAAGGGATGCCTTTGTACCAAGATTTTTGGTATTGGAGGCATTTTTTGTTTAACGACACCACTACACGGCAGAAGGTCTCAGGCGACAGACCGATGGAGAATAAAAAAAGGACATCTTTGCCCGAGCCTCTGGATCTTACCCTTTGGAGGGAATTTCAGGACGGGCTTTCCGCCATCCTTAACATGCCTGTTTCGCTCTACGACTCCAGAGGCGCGCTCCTCGCCCCTCCAAGCAAGGAGAGCGCGCTTTGCAGCGCCATAAAGTCAAACGAGGCCGGCAGGGCCCTGTGCCGCGATACCTATATGAAGGCTATCGCGCAGGTAATAGAAAAGGGCAAGCCCTATATATACAAATGCCACACGAACCAGTACATAATAGCCGTCCCGGTCGTAGTTGACCCCCATAATACCCTCGTCATATTAACGGGCCATGCTTACCTTGCGGGCAGCGAGTTTAAGGAGTTCTATGAGGGCGTTTCCCCTTTCGGGCTCGATGAGCACACGCTTACGAACTTAAGGGGCGAGCTTGCAACGATACCCCCGAAGTCCGTCTTTACCATCCCTAACATAATCTTGAACATCGCCGCGCCTTTCCTTAAGAGCCTCAACTCTTTTAAGGCTGCGGATGAAACCATATCAGACGCGCACAGGGCGCGCCTTAACGGCTTTTACGCCCTCGAGCAGGTCTACAGGTCGATAGCCCCCGTGCTCGACAGGGAAGAGCTCTACCAGACGATACTCGCCAAATCCTCCGAACTCGTCTCGGCCGAGCGGGGCTCGCTCATGATACTCGACAGCAAGAACAAGGTGCTCTCGGTCAAGGCCTCCAAGGGCATAGACATTAATATAACCGAGAACCTCAGGATAAAAATGGGCGAGGGGATATCGGGCTCTATCGCCGCTAAAGGGCTCCCCGTCGTGGTAAAGAACATCGAGGCCGAGGTCCCTTCATGGAAGAACAGGCCCGTTTACAAGACAAAATCGTTCATATCAATACCGCTAAAGCTCGACAACCGCGTTATCGGCGTCATAAACATGTCCGATAAGGCCTCGGGCGCGAGCTTCTCGGAAGATGACCTCCACCTGCTCCTGTCTTTCGCAAATTACGCATCCATAGCCCTTGAGAGGGGCGCGTACTACAGCATGAGCGAGGAGCTTAAGATGTTATCCATGACAGACCCCCTTACGGGCCTGTTTAACAGGAGATATTTCAGGGAGAGGCTCTATGAGGAAGTCGAGCGCGTAAAGAGGCACGACGAGTGCTTCTCGACCTTCGTTATCGATATCGACAACTTTAAGTCCTTTAACGACAAATACGGCCACCTCGCCGGCGACGAGATCCTAAAAGGGGTCTCAAAGGTGATAAGGGACGCCGTCAGGTCCATGGACGTGGTGGCGAGGTACGGGGGAGAGGAGTTCGCCGTTATCCTTCCGCACACGAACAAGAAGGACTCCTACATAATAGCCGAGAGGATAAGGAAAGGGGTAGAGGAGCACAGGCCCGAGACGGAGTTTAAGGAGTGGCCGACCATAAGCCTCGGCGTGGCGGAGTTCCCCCATGACGCAAATCATATAGACGACCTCATCAACAAGGCCGACAGCGCCATGTACCACGCCAAGAGGATGGGCAAGAACAGGGTTGTGGTATATGAAAGATAGGCTGCTCTTTAACATCTGCCCTGAAGGCGAGTTTTTCGGCAGGCTCTCCGAAATAAATTATATAATCGAGAGGGCTAAAGAGCCTGCCCACCCCTCCCGCACCCTGCTTTTAGGCAGGCGCTGGACGGGCAAGACCGAGATCCTCCGCCGGGCGCACAGGGAGCTTTTCTGGGGTCAGGGCAGCGTCGTCCCGGTCTACTACCAGTTCCGGGGCTACGGGGGGATAAGCGCGGCGGAAGACTTCCTTAAGGAGTTCATAAAGCAGTATCTGGCCTTCAGGAAAAGGGACCCTGAGGCGATAAGGCAGGAACTGCCGCTTGAGAGGTTGGAAAAGCTCCTGATGGACAGCGACAGCTTCGGCCTTAGCGAGATCATCTCCATCCATAACGAGGCTAAAAGGGGCGGGGATACGAGCGCCGCGCTGAAGAACGCCTACGGCGCCCCTTCGCTTATCGAGGCGCGCTCAGGCGTCCCGGTATATCTGTTGTTGGACGATATAGACAAGGCGTCCGTTGCCGATGACGGCGCCCCGGCGTTAATTGATGCGCTGGCCGGGGCGCTGAACGCTTCCACCTCTTTCATAGCCTCTTCAAGCTCCAAAGGCATAGCTGAGGCGGGGCTGTTCAGCCATCTTGAGGTCATTGAGCTTAAGGGGCTTGGGGATGATGTCTCCGTAGCGATGATGGCGGAGCTATGCCGCAAGTACGGGGTCGAGTCCGAAAGCGAGGTCCTGTCCTACGCGGCAGGGAGGCTCGAGCATAACCCCATGCACATTAAAAGCCTTATCTGGGCGGCGAGCAGGGCCGGGGTTTCGCTCAAAGACCTGAAAAATTTAATTGGGGTCTATGCAAACGAGCTTTTTGATGGTAATATAGGTTGCCTCTTACGCTCGTATATCAAAGTCAAGACATTAAACGGCTTAAGGGTGCTCAATTACATCGCCCGGTCAGGCTCGGCCTCCGAGGAAGAGCTTATTGAGAAGTTCAAGTGCGGCAAGGAAGAGCTCAAAAAGCTTCTCGATGAGTTCTCAGCCGCCGGGATCGTAGAAGAGGGCCTCGGCTCTATAAGATGGGCCGGGGGCAGAGCGGCAAGGGAATACATAAGCTACGTCTTCGAGACGAGGGTAAAAGGCAGGAGCCCTGACGAGGTAAAAAGCTCCCTTGTACGCGACTCCCTCAAAGAGGGGTTCAGCCTCAAGGGGGCAAAGGTCCAGCCGAGGTTTAAAGAGGATGTCTCCCGGCTGCTAAGGTCCTTTAACGGCCAGAAGGTCCTGAAGGTGCTCCTAAGGAACCCCGTCTTCGCTGCGAGGTTTAAAAACGGCGCATACAGGGCCGTAGAGAGCAGGAAAGAGGAGGACGAGGTCCTTCTCCCGCAGGTCATCGGCTGCTTCGATTCGCTCAGGTGGGAGAGGAACGAGACCGGCCCGGCCGTCATTATCGCTCAGGGCTTCCAGAACAACAGGTACGACTCGGGCAACGAGGTCGTATGGATAACGGGAGTTAAAGAGGCGCTCTCCCCGATTAACCTCGGGGACGCCGAGTCGTTCATAAGAAGGAGCCTGATACTGAAGGAGAACTTCAGGGGCTTAAGGATAGCAAGGTGGATGGTCGGGGGCGAGGGCTTTACCGCCGAGGCGCAAAAAAGGCTTGAGGCCGAGGGCGTATACTCGACGGACTCAGCCCAGATGCGCATCCTTAAAGAGAGCCTTGAGGACAAGGGGGCGGCCGAGAGGCTTAAAAGCTCCCCGAGGATAGTCCCGAACAAGGAGTTCGAGGTCGTAATCCCGTCCTCCACAAAGGCGGAGCTCGTCGCCGCCAAGGCGGTCGAGGAGATAGGCACGGAGATGGGGTTTGACGAGAACTCCATAGCGCAGATAAAGGCGGCCCTCGTGGAGTCCTGCATAAACGCGTTCGAGCACAGCAAGATAAAATCGGGCAAGGTCTTTTTAAAGTTCATCGCAGGGGAAGACAGGCTTACTATACACGTCCAGAACAGCGGCGCCGAGCTCGACGCCCCCGCCGGTCAGGGGGCTGCCCCCCTTGATTCCCTGCCGAAGAAGAGGGGCTGGGGGTTCGAGCTTATGAAGGGGCTCATGGACGAGGTGAGGCTCGAGAGGGTGCACAACGGAGCGAAGATAGTGCTTGTCAAATACCTGATGAGAAAAGGAGACAGGGATGATAAGGAAGCATAACTTTAAAGAGATCGGCGGCAGCGTCATCCTTTATCCCAATAATTACATAAACGACATCGAGGGTGAGAAGCTCGAAGAGATGTGCGAGGCCTTCCTTAAAAAGGGGGTTAAGAAGATCGTCATCGACTTCTCATCCACGGACCTCATAAACTCCATAGGCATCTCCATCCTCATCGGCATAATCGAGAAGGTGAAGGAGAGGAAGGGCGCGATCCTCTTTTCCGGGCTTAAGAAGGTGAACCACGACATATTCAATATCGTCGGGCTTACGAGGCATATACCGGTTTACAAGACCGAGGAAGAGGCCGTAAGCGACCTTAAATGGGAAGACCACGCGGCCGTTTAGGCTTTGCTCAGGGACAAATTCTTTTTATCGCGCGGAAGGGTAAACGGAGGTAGTAGATGCTGGAAGTGGACCTTAGCCTTGAGAGGCTTCTATTCAACCTTAACACGCTCGCGGAATTGGGTGAAGAGATAACGTCCCCGAAGGACTTCACGAGGGTCGTAAAATCCTCTCTTTACATGGTAATGGGCTCTTTCGCGGCCTCAAAAGGGGCGATCTTCCAGTACGACAGCGAAGATCAAAGGTTCAACGCCATAGCCGCAAAAGGCCTAAGCGACATAAAGGGCGCGGGCTTTAAGCTCTCGAAAGAGGCTGTAAAGGAGATCGTAAAGTTCAATAAGCCTATAGACTTGAAGGGCGACCCCGCTCACGCGGCCCTGCTCGGCCCCGCGAAAGCGGAGCTTGAGAAGGCGAGCGCGAGGGTCCTGGCCTTCCTCGTCGTGAAAGACGAGCTCTTGGGCGTAATCTCCATAAACGAGAAGTTCTCCGGACAGGACTACACCGTCTATGACTTCCAGCTCCTCTCTGTTATGGCGCAGCACATATCTTTTTCGCTGCACAGCCATACGCTTCTTACGAAGCTCATGCATAAATACACCGAGAACAAAGGGCTTTACGAGAACTTAAGGCGGATATACTACGACACCATCCACGCATTCGCCGCGGCGATAGACGCGAAGGACGCTTACACCAAAGGCCATTCGCACAGGGTCTCCGCCTATTGCACGGTAGTCGCCAGAGAGATGGGCTGGTCCCCCGATGAGATAGAGGGCATAAGGATTTCCGGGCTCCTCCACGACATCGGGAAGATCGCCGTAGATAAATCGATAATAAACAAGGCGAGCCCGCTTACGAGCAACGAGTGCAGGGAACTGAATTCGCACCCTGTGATCGGCTACGAGATCTTATCCAAGATAAAGTTCCCGTGGAAGGGCATACCCATGATGACCCGGAACCACCACGAGAAGGTTGACGGCACCGGTTACCCCGACAGGCTCAAAAAGGCCGAGATACCGCTCGGTGCGCGCATAATGGCGCTCGTTGACGCCTTTGACGCCATGACGACCGACAGGCCTTACAGGCCGAGGCTGTCGTTTAAGGAGGCTATGGACGAGGTAAGGGAGAACTTCGGCAAGCAGTTCGACCCGGAGGTCGTCCAGCCGTTCATATCCGTAATAAGGAAAGAGGTCCTCGGAGAGGTGGAGAACCCCTCCATCGTCCCGCTCCTTCAGGAGCACCTTGACTCGGTCACGGTGAACAGGCTCCTTGAGGGCTTTCCGGGGATTTCATGAAAGTTACAGGCTGGCCGTTCGCCTCCTGTAAGAAAAAATTCTAAAATTTTTCAATCGGTTGCCCGTAACGCCGTAACGGATAACCGGAAGATAATCTATTATCGAGCGGCAGAAAATTGAAGCTGTTCTAACAGAGGCAAGACGCTTCATGGGGAGAAATAGTCTTGACCTCTTTTTTATTTAACAGTAAAATATTCACACATTTTTTTTCAGGCTGGTTTACTCAAGCAGGGGTAACGTTAGCGGCACAACACTCATATAAATAATGAAGAAGCGTTGGAAGGTAAACCCAGCCAATAAGGAGCTTCAGGAGGTCCTTGGAAAGGGGCTCAATATCCTGCCCCTTACAGCCCAGCTATTGATAAACAGGGGCCTTGTCACAATCGACAAGGCCTTCTGTTTTTTAAAACCGGAGCTCAAGAACCTCCACGACCCTTTCCTCCTGAAGGACATGGACAGGGCCGTGGAAAGGGTAGTTACGGCGCTCGGGAAAAGGGAGAAGATAGCCGTCTACGGCGACTACGATGTTGACGGCACGACCTCTACAGCCCTCGTCTATCTCTTTTTAAGGGAGCTTGGGGCCGATACCTCCTATTATATACCCCAGAGGCGGAATGAGGGGTACGGCCTCAATATCGAGGCGATAAAAAAGCTCCACGCCTCCGGCGTAAAGGTAATAATTACGGTCGACTGCGGCATCTCGAACTGCGAGGAGGCCGCTTACGCAAAGTCGCTCGGGATAGATATTATAATCTCAGACCACCACGAGGTCCCTGTAGACCTGCCGCCTGCCTTTGCGGTATTGAACCCGAAGCAGTCGGACTGCCCCTTCCCTTTTAAGGGGCTTGCTGGCGTAGGGGTCGCCTTTAACCTCGTGATAGCGCTCCGGGCGCGCCTGAGGGAGATCGGTTTTTTTAAGGGGGAGGTTCCGAACTTAAAGAAATACCTTGACCTCGTATGCATCGGGACTGTGGCCGACATGGTCCCTCTGGTCGATGAGAACAGGATACTCGTAAAATTCGGGCTAAAGGAGCTTGAAGCCGCAACCCGGCCCGGGCTCAAGGCGCTTATGGAGGCATCGGGCCTAAAGCCCGGCAGGTGTGATACCGGCAACATCGCCTTCCAGCTCGCGCCCCGCATAAACGCGGCAGGCAGGCTCACCGACGCCGTAAAAGCCGTAAGGCTCCTTGTGACGGAGGATGAGAAAGAGGCCGCCTCGCTGGCTGATGAGCTTAACAGGGAGAACTCCGCGAGGCAGAGGATCGAGGAAGAGATACTCGGGCAGGCTATCTCAATGGCCGGGGACGCGGCTGATAAGGGGATAGTGTTAGCCCTTGAGGGCTGGCACCCGGGGGTCATCGGGATAGTCGCATCCCGGCTGGCGGACAGGTTCTCAAAGCCTGTAGTGATGATCTCTCTTGAGGGCGAGGTCGGCAAAGGCTCGGCGCGGGGGATAAAGTCCTTTAATATACTCGATGGCTTAAGGGCATGCGCGGAAAGGCTTGAGAGGTTCGGGGGGCACAAGGCCGCGGCAGGGCTCACCATAAAAAAAGAGAACCTCGAGCCATTTATAGGCGAGTTTATCCGGTATGTGAACTCAGCGCTCGGCCCGGAAGACCTTGTGCCTGAGATAGTCCTGGACGCCGTCGTTTCGCTCGGGGAGATCGACCAGAGGCTCATAGACGAGATAGAAAGCCTCCAGCCGTTCGGCGTATCCAACAGGGAGCCCGTCCTTTGCATAACCGACGCGCACATAGTGGCCACAGAGGTCGTCGGGAGCAGGCATTTAAGGTTCAAGGTAAGGCAGAAGGGGTGCGCGAGAAGCGGCATAGGGTTCGGGCTCGCAGGCCTCCACCCGATCAAAGGCCAGGGGTTTGGGATCGCCTTTTCGCCGTATGTCGATGAATGGCAGGGCGGGAGGAATCTGAAACTGCGGATAAAAGACGTCAAGGCGGAGTGCGTAAACTTCTTGACATAAGGGTCAAAAAGAAATATATTTACAAGTTGCGAAAATTCACGGGATAATCTTGAGTGCGATGATGAAGACAAATAAAATAACTTTTAAAAAGGCCGCGATGGCGGCCGCGCTCACGCTATTTTTCGAGGCCGCCGTGCTCCCTTCGATCAACGGGAGCCTCTGGCGGCTTGAGGCAGACCTCTACGAGCGCGGCAGTTTCGGCTATGTCCACGACGTATTAAAGGAGAACAGGACGGGGCTCGGGTCGTTGGAAGAGTTTAAATTAGCCGAGGTCATATTCATAGAGAGCGTCTCGCACAAGCTGGACCCGCTTTTCGTGCTCGCGCTCATCAAGACGGAATCCACCTTCTATAACTGGTCAAAGTCCTTCGGCGGAGCCGTAGGCCTCATGCAGATACTGCCGTCAACCGGGCAGGAGGTCGCCGCCGAGCTTAACCTTAACTGGAAAGGGGAGGAGACTCTGCTTAACCCCTACCTTAACGTGAAGATGGGCGTGCATTACTTCTCGTACCTCAGGGAGCGATATAACGACGACACGATAGCGACCCTTGCGGCCTATAATATCGGGCCGGGGTATTTCGACTCGCGGGAGCCCTACGACGACGCGGGCGCCCGGTTCGCGACCAAGGTGTTGAGGAATTACAGGCATTTTAAAGAAAGGGCTGAAGTCTATTAAGATGGTGAACAGGAAAAAGTTTCTCAAAAGGGCGGTAACGCCCGTCAAGATAAACGCGAAGGCGGATGTAGAGGACTTAGTCAAGAGGATGGGGGATACCGCCTTTCAGGGCAGGAACCTCTCCGAGGCGGTTGACGTCTGGGAGGAGATGCTCAAGAGCAACGCGACCGTCTTCTTTGGGCTTGCCGGGGCCATGGTGCCGGCCGGCATGAGGGAGGTCATGGTCTTCCTCATAAAGAACAGGTTCATCGACTGCCTCGTATCCACAGGCGCAAACCTCTTCCACGACATCCATGAGACCCTCGGCCGCCACCACTGGCAGGGCAGCCACAACATTGACGATAACGTCCTTAAGGACGCCGGCATCGACCGCATATACGATGTGTTCGCGGTAGAGGAGGAGTTCAATTCAGCCGACAGGTACATATACGAGTTCGCCGAGAGGCTCGATAACCGCCCTTATACCACAAGGGAGTTCCTCTGCCTTATGGGCAGGGACTTATCGAAAAAAGGCAGGGTTGAGGGCATCGTCACCTCAGCCTACAGGGCAGGGGTGCCCATATACTGCCCGGCTGTGGCGGATTCCTCCATCGGCATAGCCCTTGCCCTTAAAAACGGGAGCGACCACCTTATATTCGACATGATAGGCGATGTGAAGGAGACGGCAGAGCTGGCGGCGAGGGCCAGGACAACGGGCGTCGTATATGTAGGCGGTGGAACTCCGAAGAACTTCATCCAGCAGACGGAAGTTACGGCGACGCTCCAGTGCAAGGATGTAGAGGGGCACAAGTACGCTGTCCAGATAACGGCTGACGCCCCGCACTGGGGAGGGCTTAGCGGCTGCACGTTCGAAGAGGCGCGGTCTTGGGGCAAGATTTCCAAGAAGTCGAGCCATGTGACCGTTAATTCCGACGCTACCATAGCGCTTCCGATAATAGTCACGGCCCTTGCCAAGCGGATGAAGGGCGTAAAGAGGAGGCTGCCAAAGCTTGATCTAAAGGCTTCAAACAGGGTCTCAAAGAGGATATGGGAATAAGTTCGGTGAAGAGAGCCGGGTTATCCGTTGAAGGGATATTGAATTTCGGCGGGCTTCCCAAGGAGGCGTTCAAAAAGCCGGCGCGGTTCTCCGTATTGCCGGTCCCGTACGATCTGACCGCCTCATACATAAGCGGGATGAGGAACGGCCCGAGGGCCATAATAGAGGCCTCAACCCACATGGAGCTCTATGACGAGGAGCTTCAATGCGAGCCTTACAAGGCGGGGATCGAGACTTTGCCGTCGCTTGAGCCGACCGCATTGGGCCCGAGCGAGATGATAAAGAAGGTAAGGGCCGCCACAGTCGAGATACTGGATTCAGGCACTATCCCGGTGCTGCTCGGGGGCGAGCACTCCATAACCCTCGGGATGGTTCAGGCTTTATTGGAGAGGTATCCTAAGTTATCGGTATTACAGCTTGACGCCCACGCGGATATGAGGGATGAGTATCAGGACACCCCCTATAACCACGCCTGCGTGGCAAGAAGGATATCCGAGCTCTGCCCCATAGTGCAGGTAGGCGTCAGGAGCTTAAGCATGGAAGAGGCCGAGTTCCTTAAATCCGAAGCCAGGGCGGGAAAGAAGGCAAAGACAAAGATAAAGACCTATTACGCAACAGAGGTCATAAAAGGCATAAACTGGGATAATGTGGTAAGGGAACTGACGGACGAGGTCTGCATAACAATAGACCTCGAGGTGTTCGACCCCGCGATAATGCCGGCTACGGGAACGCCTGAGCCGGGCGGGCTCGGGTGGTATGACGCGCTGGGGGTTCTAAGGAAGGCGATCTCAAAGAGGAAGGTAGTAGGCTTCGACGTGGTTGAGCTATGTCCGCTTCCCGGCAACATCGCCCCCGATTTTCTGGCCGCCAAGCTCGTTTACAAGATGATGGGCTATGTGAACTCGACAGCGCAGGGCGGCCTAAAATTGATTTAGTCTTCAGGGAGGATAAGAAACAAAATAAGCAATCCGGGGGTAATTAAAATGTTTGTACCTAAAAGGGTCATTTTTACAAAGGGCGTCGGGACTCATAAAGAGGAGCTTACCTCTTTTGAGCTGGCGTTGAGGGACGCAGGGATAGAGAAGTTCAATTTAGTGCAGGTCTCGAGCATATTCCCTCCCGCGGCCAAGATAATCCCGAGGTCCGTGGGCATAAAGAAGCTTTCTCCGGGTCAAATTGTATTCTGCGTAATGAGCAAGCTTTCCAGCAACGAGCCCCGGAGGCTTATGGCCGCTTCCGTGGGGTGCGCGATCCCTACCGACAGGAAACTTTACGGGTATTTGAGCGAGCACCACGCCTACGGGCAGACGGACACGGTAGCCGGCGATTACTCCGAGGACTTGGCCGCCGCCATGCTCGCATCCACCTTAGGGATCGAGCTTGATGAGAACCTCGGCTGGGACGAGAAGAAAGAGATCTACAGGATAAGCGATAAGATAGTAAAGACGACCAATGTAACCCAGTCCGCGATAGTCAAGGGCGACGGGAAGTTCACTACCGTCGTGGCGGCTGCTGTCCTGATACTTTAGCAGGCTGCTGAAAAACAGCCGCATTTCGGCCAAGCCGTGGTTGAAAATGCATAGCGAGCGGTCAGCGAGCGAATAGGAAAAAAGAAAAATTCCTTTCATTTGGAAGATTCCCTGCAGCTTTTCTGCAGGGAATCTTCCAAAAGTCCATGACGGGCTTTTTCAACATCCTGTTAGTTTATAGATTTTACCGGCTACTGTTGACACTGAAGCTAATTCTGCGGGTCTAATTGATGCGGGTCGCGCTTACCTATAACCTTAAAAAGGAGCTTAAAGAGGCTGAAGGCCTCCCGCCGGACTTCTACGCCGAGTGCGA
>JAUSLB010000268.1 GCA_030646655.1 Deltaproteobacteria bacterium
TGGCGGCTATCGCCAGGACCTTCTGAGCGTTCAGGCTTATCGAGCCGAACGACATGGGCGAGAATATAATAGGCAGATCGATCTTAATCTGAGGCGGCATCTTGGTCTTTAATTTTAGCTTGCCGTCCTTGCCCTTCTCAACCTCGACGCTTGAGGGCTTCTTTCCGAGATAAGTCCTAAGCTCCATAGGCTCCCTCAAGGGGTCTATGGAAGGGTTCGTGACCTGACAGGCGTCGATTAAAAGGTTGTCGAAAAGTATGGTATAAGGCAGGTCGCTGCCCATGCCTGTAAGCGGGATGCCGCCTGTCTCCGCCTGCCTTTTGATGTTCCTTATATTATTGTAGCCCCAGTAGGCGTTCTGCTTGAACCTCGTGGTGTTGTCGAGTATCTGTATGGCCTCTTCGGGGCAATAATGATAGCACCTCAGGCACTTGACGCACTTGGAGGTGTTTATGAGCACCTTATCCCCGCCCCAAGAATAGACACCCCAGCCGCAGTTCATTATGCAGCGCTTACAGCGGATGCATTTCAGCTGATCGATTGTCGCCAGATACTCAGGCGGCGCCAGACTCTTGAACATCAAATCCTCCTAATGATATATCTAAATGCCGTGTCTGTCTTTTAACAGCGGCATACGCGATTCCGTTAATCTTCCAGCTCCACTATCACAGGCTCTCCGGCCCTCGGGGCCCAGACATTGTCCGGCGAAGGGCATATGGCCCTGATCGCGGACTCTTCCGAGGCCATGTAGGTCATGTCGTCCTTTGTGGCGGCTACGAGCGGGCGCAGCTTGATCCTGTCGTTTATGCCGACAAGCCCCTTGCTGTGGCCGAAGAGTATCGAGAACGGGCCGTTTAAAAGCGCGCTCCCGTATGTGAGCCGCAACGCCGTCAAGGCCTCTCGCTCGTCCTTATCCCTGGCGTCAATCTTTTTCCAGAACGGCGCGGCCAGGGCAAGGCATGCTACCGGGATAGAGAGCCCGTGCCTCCGTATAAGGAGGTCGAGCAAATAGGCCGCCACCTCCGTATCCGTAAGCAGCGTAAGCTTATACCCGTACATCTCAAGGTATCTCTTGTTTATGCCGTAAGACGATATCTCGCCGTTATGGACTATCGACCAGTCAAGGAGCGTAAACGGGTGAGCCCCGCCCCACCAGCCGGGCGTGTTCGTGGGAAACCTCGTATGCGCCGTCCAGATGTAGCCCTCGTATTCCTCTATCCTGAAGAACTCGGCTATGTCGCTTGGGTTGCCGACACCCTTGAAAGCGCCCATGTTCTTGCCTGAGCTGAAGATGTATGCGCCTTCGATCTCCGAGTTGACCTTCATTACCGAATTTACGACAAAGTCCGCCTCCTGAATGTCGCCTGCGAGCTTTTCCTTCAAGGGCTTTACGAAATACCGGACGAGAAGCGGGCTAATCGAGATAGTCTTTACCGGGAATGTCGGGATCTCCTCGATCTTCTCTATATGGTAATTGCCCTTCAGATACTCCTCGACGGTCCACCTTACCGAGGGCTCGTCGTACATTATGTGGAAGGCGTAGAAGTCCTTAAAATCCGGGTATATGCCGTAGGCCGCGTATCCCGCGCCCAAGCCGTTACCCCTGTCGCTCATGAGGCAGAGCGACTTTACTATCTCTCTGCCGCTCAGCCTCTTTTTTTTCCTGCTTATAAGGCCGGCCAACCCGCAGCCTGAGATGTCTTTCTGATAATTATGGTTCACAGCGCCACCTTTTATGTTTTTTAAAACCGTTCTACTTCTTTTTCTTCTCCCTTTTCTCTTTAAGGAGCGAGAGGAGCTTTTTGAACTCATCGGCGCCTGAGGCCTTTGGCTCAGGAAGCCCGAGTTTCTTCCGCGCAGGCAGCGCAGGCTCGCCGAGCCGGGACGTCTTTACGAACATCTCCCAGCCCCTCTTCAACTGCGTAGGGTGGATGCCCCTCTTGGCGGCTATGGTCCTGAGCGCGGCCATCGCGTTCTCGAAGCCGTAATGCTGGTAGCATATCTCAAGGCAGTGATGGCACTCAAGGCACTGCCAGATGTGCCGGGAGGTAAGCCACTTTTCGTAGTTCCCGTCGAGGATGTCATTTATTACGGCCCTCGGGTCATAGCCCGGGATGTGCATGCACGAGGGGCAGATTGAAAAGCACGCCCCGCACTTAGAGCACATCTCCAACAACTTTAAATTTAAAGTGGCTTCCAGCATCTTTTTATCCCGAATTTCAGCCGATGAGGTTGGGCCCGTTAAGGCCTGCCTCTATGGCCTCCTCGCGCGGGGGCCTGTCTGCCATCGACTCCCACTTCTTTATGAACGGCTCGACCTCGACCCTGTGGGCTGTCATGCCGAGCTCTTCAGCCGTATATCCCATCGACAGGCCCAATAGCTCGGTAAAATAAATAACGGGTATGCCGAACTTCTCGCCCTCTTTCTCCATCAGGAACTGGTTGTTGTCGAACTGGAGGAAGCAGGACGGGCAGCACAGGACTAACGCGTCTGCCCCGATCGATTTCAATTCCCTCAATTTTATGCGCGCGAAATGCAGCGCCTTGTCGTGCTCGTCGATCCTGTCGAGCCCCTGCCCGCAGCACATGAGCTTTGTCAGGAACTGCAGCGACTCCGCGCCCATCGCCCTTATCAGATTATCGAACTTCTGGGGGTTCAGGGGGTCGTCGTTACGGAGCGCGTGCGAGGGCCTTATCATGTGGCATCCGTAATGGAGGGCTATCTTCATGCCTGAAAAATCCCTCTTCATCCTCTGCTTTATGGCGAGTATGCCGACGGCGTCGTGGAAAAACGGGACGAGGTGGTGGAGCTTTGATTTGCCCGTGAATTCCCTTCCGACCTCTTTTAAGAGGCTGTTGACCTCTGATTTCTCCTTCGGGTTCGCGTTAAGCTCGCATTTAACCGTAGCGAGGTTTGATACGCACCCGGTGCAGGGGCTTACGAGGTCGACTCCGAGCTCGTCAACGAGCGCCACGTTCCTCGCGGCGGTAAGGACGAACGCGGCGTGGTCGATATTATTTACAAGGGATTTCTCAGGACAGCAGGTGAATCCGTCTATGTCCCTGTAAGGCAGGCCGAACGCCTCCAGCACGATGCGCGTTGACTTCTCGATAAAAGGGAAGCGGGCCTGTATGGTGCAGCCCCAGAATACGGCAAACTCTTTCATCTCGGAATTCCCTCTTTCAACAGCCGTAAGAAAAAATAAATCTCAAAGAATTCGGCCCCGGCATCTGCCGGGGGTTAAGACCACACTTTAGAATGTCTTTATTTACGGATATGCGGATAAAAGGCCTAATGCTGAACCCGCTTAGGCAGGCACGCAGGCGTCAACAGGGCAGACTTCGGCGCATTTCGGCGAGTCATAGTGGCCTTTGCACTCAACGCATACATTGGGGTCGATTACATATAATTCCCCTTCAGTAATGGCATTTACCGGGCACTCCGGGAGACACACCCCGCAGGCAACGCAATCCTCAGTTATCTTAAGAGCCAATCCAAATCACCACCTTCCGTTTATTCTTATAAAATGCTGGTACGGCAGTTCCTATTGTATACAGTATACTAACGCAGGTTCCCGCAAAAGACAAGATTTTTTTTAGAACCATCCCCGCCTTTAATAAATATATAATACAATCAAGCAGTTGAAAATAAAAGTGAACTACCGCGGGCTGAAGCCCGCGGTTTCTGACCTGCTGGCATAATCTGGCTACTTCTGCTGTTCC
>JAUSLB010000208.1 GCA_030646655.1 Deltaproteobacteria bacterium
AAGCTCAATGGCAAGCGTATTCGCGTAATATAGTTTAGGTGTGGAGAAAGAGAAAAAATGCTCAAGCAACTCAAAAAACTCAGCCTCTTTCTCTACGGGCGGGGCCGTTTTGAGCTTATGCAGAACCGCAGGCCTTGCGACCTGAACGCTTCCGGCAAGCTCTCCATGCTGATACAGCCGGAACTCAAGGAAATTAGTCAGGATGAGGTTCGGGAAGGTGTGCAGGTATCTTTTAAGCTGTTCGCTTTCCTCAATATTATCGAGGTTTGTTTCCGTGGGTTTTTTTGCCTCGATATAGCCGACAATATGCTGTTTGCCGTCCCAGACGCGGAAATCCGGGTTTCCGGCTTCGGTCTTTTTCGGGAGGGTCGTAATCTCGATATTCTTTTTGCCGGAGGATGCGGTAAAGTCCTTGATAAATCCTTCCAGACTTGAATAATAGCTTTCCTCCCTTGCGTCTCCAAGGCTGGTGACATCTGAGATTTTTTTGATATAGGATTTAAGCATTAGTCAGCCTCATCCCTTCACGCTCCAAGTAGTGCCCCTGGGCGTGTCCTCGAGCACAATGCCTTTTTGCAGCAGCCCGTTCCTTATCGCGTCGGCCCTCTTGAAGTCCTTGTTCTTCCTTGCGTCGTTCCTCTCATTTATGAGGCCTTCTATCTCCTCAGGCGGCATTAAGGCCCTTGAGTTCTTGTCCCTGTAATACTGCTCAGGGGTCTTTGTGAAGAGGCCGAGGAACTTGCCCGCCTCTTTAAAGACGAACATGATGCAGGACAGGTCTATCAGCCCCGTGGACTTGCCTGAGGCTTTTGCCTCGTCCATTATCTTATTGGCCTTGTTCACTTCCTTAAAGATTATCCCGATCACCTCGGCCGCGTTGAAGTCGTCGTCCATCGCCTCGAATATCGGCTGGAAGCGGTCTTCTATGCACGGGACGCAAAAATCTATCTTCAAGGCGTCAGGGTACTCAGAGCCTATCCTCTGGGCGGTCTTATAGAACCTCTCCATCGCGGCCTCGGCCTCTTTTAGCGAGTCCTTCGTGTAATCTATAGGGGATCTGTAGTGGCTTGAAAGGAGGAAGAGCCTGACGGCCTCGCTGGTGTGGTCTTTCAATACATCCCTTATGTTAAGGATGTTGCCGAGAGACTTGCTCATCTTCTCCAGCTCGATATTCACGAAGCCGTTATGGAGCCAGTATTTCACATAGGGGGTCTTGCCTGTGGCCGCCTCGCTCTGGGCTATCTCGTTCTCGTGGTGCGGGAAGATGAGGTCTTTTCCCCCTCCGTGTATGTCTATCGCATCGCCGAGCCACTCCATGCACATTGCCGAGCACTCGATATGCCAGCCGGGACGCCCCTTGCCCCAAGGGCTGTCCCACGAAGGTTCATTGGGCTTGCTGGCCTTCCAGAGTGCGAAATCCAGCGGGTCTTTCTTCCTCTCGTCAACATCAACCCTCGCGCCAGATTCGAGCTCGTCTATGTTCTTGCCCGATAGCTTCCCGTAATCCTTCTTAAGCCTCACGGAATAGTAAACATCCCCGTTAAGCACATAGGCGTAGTCTTTTTTTATAAGGGTCCCGGTAACCTCTATTATCTTTTTTATCGTCTCGGTCGCCTTGGGCCTCAAATCGGGCACCTCAACGCCGAGGGCCTCCATGTCCTCGTCGAAGGTCTTTATGTAGCGCTCGGCCAGCTCGTTGGCTGGCACGCCCTCTTCATTAGCCCTCTTGATTATCTTGTCGTCGACATCGGTATAGTTCCTCGCGTACTTTACCTTGAGGCCCTTGTATTTGAGGTACTTGTAGATTACATCGAACGATACCGCGCTCCGTGCGTGCCCGATGTGGCTTAAGGCGTAAACCGTAGGGCCGCAGACATACATGAGCACATGGCCCTCGGTTGCGGGCACGAAGTCCTCTTTCTTCCTCGTAAGCGAGTTATAGACTTTTATCCCCATTGTCCTCACCTTTATAATTTTTTGACTCCTCAAACATGGAGGAGATTTTTTTCCTAACAGGATGCTGAAAAACCCCGTCCTGGGATTTTTCAGGCACGGCTTGGCCTCACGGACTGGCAGTTCGTCCAGTCTGGGTTCTTTCTGGCAAGGAAATCTTTCGTTAATATAGCTCGCCTTGTCACATCGTGAGCCGGCGAGCGTCCAGACGTCCAAGCCTCACAAATTGCTCGACTTTTTTGTCTCGCAATTTGGCAATCCTTCCATGGATTGCCTATCAGGTTGCGGCTTGAAGCAACCTGATAAATTACACGCCGATCTTTTTAAGCCTCTCGATGACCTTATCCCTGCCGAGGAGCTTTAAGATGGTAACAAGCTCTATGCCTTCCGCCTGCCCGGTAAGCGCGGCGCGTATGGGCATGTAAAGCCTCTTGCCTTTCTCTCCCGTAGCCCTCTTGACGCCGTTCATGATATTCAGGTAATTCGTCTCGTCGAGCGTATCCGCGCCTTCGGCCTCTTTAAAGAAGGCCTTTACCACTTCCTTTGAGTAAGGCTCGCTTAAAAGGGAGCGCGCGTCTTCGGTAAGGCTAAGCTCGCCGGTAAAGGGGCCAATCAGCCTCTTCAGGCCGCCTATCGTCTCGGCGTTGGGCTTAACCGCCTCTAAAGCCCTCTTCAGCTCCTCATCCGCCGTAAGCCCCATGAGCCTGAAGAGCTCTTCATGGCTCAGGTTGTTTATCGCCATTTTATTATACCGCTTTAAGGTGGAAGGGTCGAATACGGAGGGGCTCCTTGAAAGCCTGCCGATATCGAATAGCCTTGCCGCATCATCGAGGCTTAAAAAACCCTCTCCCGGCGACCAGCCGAGCCTTGCTATTGAATTAAGGACGGCTTCGGGAAGATAACCTTCCTCCCTTAATGAGCGCAGGGATGCGCTTAAATCCCTTTTGCCGAGAGGGAGCCTGTCGTGGCCGAGGACAAGGGGTATGTGGGAAAAGCGCGGGGGCTTAAAGCCGAGCGCCTCGAATAGAAGTATCTGCCTCGGGGTATTGGATAGGTGGTCATCGCCCCTAATGACATCGGTTATTCCCATGAGGGCGTCGTCCGCAACTACCGCGAAGTTATACGAGGCCGCGCCGTCAGAGCCCATTATCACGAAGTCCCCGAAGGACTTGGAGTCGAATATCACCTCGCCGTGCACCCCGTCGGCGAACGAGACATCCTTCGGAGGGACCTTGAAGCGTATGGCTGGAGATGCCCCTTTAGGGGCCTCTCCAGCTTTAATCCCCCTGCACCTGTTATCGTAACGGGGAGGGATGCCGGAGGCGAGCTGGGATTTTTTTAGCTCCTCAAGCCTTACTTTTGTGCAGTAGCAGTTGTAGGCAACGCCGTTACCAGAGAGCTTATCGACAAGCTCTCTGTACAAACCGAGCCTCTCGGACTGGCGGTAAGGGCCCCATTTGCCGCCGATATCAGGCCCCTCGTCCCAGTTAAGCATAAGCCACTTCAGATCCTCCAAGATGGACGCCTCGAAACTTAAGCTTGAGCGTTCGATATCGGTATCTTCTATCCGCAGGACGAAATCGCCGCCCATACGGCGGGCAAAGAGCCAGTTAAACAGCGCTGTCCGGGCGTTGCCTATGTGGAGATTCCCAGTAGGGCTCGGGGCGAAGCGGGTGCGCGGCCTCATATATTTTCCTCAAGGAGGACAATAGCATAAGCGGAGACACCCTCGCCGCTTCCCGTAAAGCCGAGCCCTTCTTCCGTCTTTGCCTTGACATTGACCCTTTCGGCCTTGCAGCCGGTCACTGTAGAGATATTCTTGACCATCGCCGGGATGTGGGCGGATAGTTTGGGAGACTCGCAGACGATAGTGGAGTCGATATTCGAGACAGCGAAACTTTTTTCCTTCAGGAGCGCCATTGTCCTCGATAGCAGCTCAAGGCTGGAGATGTCTTTATAGGCATCTTCCGTTGGCGGGAAGTGCCTCCCTATGTCGCCGAGGCCGGCCGCCCCGATGAGGGCGTCTATTATGGCGTGGAGGAGGACATCGGCGTCAGAATGGCCCAGAAGCCCCTTTGGGAACGGGACCTCGACCCCGCCGAGGATGAGCTTCCTGCCCACGGTAAGCCTGTGCACATCGTATCCGAAACCGGTCCTCATCAATATCCGTTTCATGGGTTTTTTTAAAAGGCGCATAGAACGCGAGCGCCTATTTTAAGCCGGCCCTCTTACGGAGGATGCATTCCGCGAAGGCGAGGTCGTCTTCCGTAGTTATCTTTATGTTCTCGTACGAGCCGGCGACATAGCTTACCTCAGAGCCGAGCCTTTCAACGAGCGAGCTTTCGT
>JAUSLB010000290.1 GCA_030646655.1 Deltaproteobacteria bacterium
TTGTAAGATTTGGACGGAGGCAGCCCGGCCAAATCGTGGCTGAAAAAGTCCAGGACGGAGTTTTTCAGCATCCTGTTAGTAAGCGCCCCTGCTCGTAAGCATCGACCACGGTGTCTTTAAAATGAGCTTGAGATCGAGCCAGAGAGACCGCTCTTTTATGTACTTCAGATCCATCCGCACCATCTCATTGAAAGTCGTCTTGCTCCTGCCTTTTACCTGCCAAAGCCCAGTTATCCCCGGCTTCGCCTCAAGCACCCTCCTTAAGTGCCACGGCTCGTAGTTCCCTATCTCGTACGGTATGGGCGGGCGGGGCCCTACAAGAGACATCTCGCCCTTCAAAACGTTTATGAACTGCGGCAGCTCGTCGAGGCTGGTCTTCCTTAAGACCTTCCCTATGGGCGTGACCCTCGGGTCGTCCTTTATCTTATAGACCTTCCCGCCTTCTCCGCCGGAGTATGCCGCCTCCTCTTTTATGAGCTTTCTGATGTATTCGGAATGGATATTCTCGTCCGTGCCGGAGTACATCGACCTGAACTTCAGAAATGTGAAAGGCGCTCCAAGCGCGCCTATTCTTTTTTGTCTGAAAATGACAGGGCCTTTTGAAGAGAGCTTTATCATCACAGGGATGACGGCGAAAAGGGGGGAGAAGATTATAAGGGCTAAAACAGCCCCCAAGATATCAATAGCCCTCTTTAAATTCAGGTCTTTTTGCCTAATCGGGGTTTTTTTTGCCAGATCGGGATATATGGTAAGGTCTGGCGGAAGTTTGGCGCCCTTGGCTGCCTCCTCAGGGAAGATGTGGAAGGAGACCCTCGTTTTTTCCAGCATCAGGGGGCCTATAGAGCGCGCGTCATTGAGCCCTGAGATGACCTTCTTTTTTATTGGCTCGATGTCGTTGTTACTTACTTCAGTGAAGATGACCCCTATTACGAAGTTGTGCTCGTGCCAGCCCCTTACGTCCGTTTCCCTCGTTAGGGCCGTTAGGGCCGAGCATATCTTCTTTACCGCCTCTTTTATCTCCCCGGCGTAGTGGACCTCCTTTATGTCTATGAGCATAAGAAGAAAGGGCCTGCCTGAGCGCTCCGACCTCTTGCGTTCAAGAGAGACCATCTCGTGGAAGTAATCCTCTATGTAGAGCCCGCACTCCCCGTCTATCAGGAACTCCGTTGAATGGAAGCTCCTCTTCTTGACTCTCCTGTAATGGGAATTTTTCATATTAAAGGAAGGCACGGGGGCTTTAAGGCGCAAGGGGACTCAGGCGGGCTACCGCCGTTCAGGTGCGCCGCCGCGCCCTGCGAACAGACCTCCGCGAAACCGTTTGGACCGGCTCTCCATCAGATTTGACCAAGGTTTTACCGGCTTAAATCTTTAATCAGCAGCTTTGCAGCATGCTGCCGTCAACTATCAGGCGCACATTTATCGTTTTAAGGAGTATGCTTACCCGCTCCATGCCCTTCATCTCTTTTTCAAAGACGGCGTTCAAACCCTCGAAAGGGCCGCCTTTTATTATAACGGTCTCGCCCTGAGCGAAGCTCGGCTTTATGGGGATGACCCCGCCCTCCATCCGGCTCAGGATGGAATCTATCACGGAGCCGTGGACCTCCGCGGGGCCGCTGTCGTTCCTCAAGACCCATTTGATCCCCTTCGTGTATTTAATGATGTGATAGTCCTTTATTTTATCGAACTTCACGAACAGATAGCTGGGGAAGAGGGGAGAGACGATATCCGTTATCTTCCTCCTGTAGTACCTGTGCTCCTTTATCTTCGGGTTCATGGTCTCGAACCCCGCGTTCGTCAGCCTCAAGGCCACATTGTCCTCGCTCTTGGGCTTTGTGTAAGCCAGAAACCAGTTCTCCATTTTTTTCTTCCTTCCAACTCCCTTTGCCCGGCAGCCGGGCAAAGGGAGGATAATAAAAATAAGTCATCTTCGGACGCGCTTGTCCTTGTTTTACGGGCTTAATCTACAGGTTACAGGGGGCATGGAAAGAACAGGTCAGCCTGTATAAGGCATTTGCCGATCCTATTCCCTAAGAGACCATGCCTGTACAGGTCGAGGCAGCCAGCGGCTGCGGATAGAAGGAGAATAGAAAAAAAGAGCGGCCTTGCGGACGCGAAGCCCTGTTTCCGTGCCTTGAAGCCCGTTAACTCCGGTGCGGCGAAAAAAGCCGCCTGTAAAACTTTAATAAATGCCGGTGCTGATCGTCCATGTAGACGGTATTGCGGTACCATGAATAGCCCCTTTTCCATTTTCTTTCCTTAATAGTAGTATTTCTTCATGTGGGCGTCGTCTGCCCCGTTAAGGACTATGCCTATGATGTTCTGCTTGGGGAGCGAGTTTACCGCCTTTGCCACTATGTCCTTCGGGGTGACGCCGGCCCTTACGACGAGCAAGAGCCCGTCCACGGCCTTGGAGAGTATGCTTATGTCAGCAAGCGGCAATATCGGCGGGGAATCGACGATCACGTAATCGAAATCCTCCTTCGCCTTATTGAGGACCGTCCTCATGTTCGGGGAGTCCAGCAGGACTGATGAGTTCTTAACGCTGCACCGCGCCGGGAGGAAATAGAGGTTCGTGTCCTCCAGCCTGTTTATCGAGTTCCGTAGATCGGAATCCCCCTTTAGCACATCGACAAGTCCGTGGAGCCTGCCCATATCGAGCCAGCTCGTGGAGATGGTCGGGTTCCTGAGGTCGCTCTCCACGAGCAGGACCTTTTTCTTGAACTCGGTCGCCATGACGTACGACAGGTTAAGAGCGGTCATGGTCTTACCCTCTCCCTTGACCGAGCTCGTTATAGCGAAGGTCTTATAAGAATTCTTTAATGCCGCCTGCTCGAGCTTCATATAGAGGATGCGGTATCTTTCGACTACCATCGGGTCCTGCCCGTCCATGACCGTGAGCGGTTGTCTTAAGGACAATTTGTCCTTGAAGGCCCCGACCTCGGTATATTCCTCGAATATGTCCTTGCCAGAGTGCACGGAGTGGACGTCCCAGTCGTGGCGCCTGGCGATCCCCGTGCTCCTCAAATACTCGTCATAGCCCTTCCTCTTTACCGGGTCTGTAAGCGTAGCGTGCATATCGCCGAGGCGCGTCAGCATCTCCTGCCTCTCCTCGGCCGTGTAGAGCGAATATACGGCGACCGAATCATCGCCGTATACGGCCTTCGCACTCCGGTAGGCCGCCTCGATCTCCTCAAGGCCCGCGGCCGGGGTAATCTCAAGGAACTCGTAATAGTTTTTCTCGTTTTTCTGCTTCATAGGTTCCCCTTTGTTTATCAGGTTGCTTCAAGCCGCAACCTGATAGGCAATCCCCCTTATGGGGGAAGGATTGCCTCTGGATGCTCGCCGGCTCACGAAGTGACAAGGCGAGCCGTATAAATGTAATTTTCCTTA
>JAUSLB010000294.1 GCA_030646655.1 Deltaproteobacteria bacterium
TAAGCTTGTCATTGAAATCATCTACTGCCTCTATCTGCTTTAAAGCCCTCGCTTCATCGAGGCCGTGGGCTATTCCGACGGCCTTGGAATGGTCTGTGACGGCGATATATTCGTAGCCCCTCTTCATAGCGGCCTCTGCCATCGCCTCAAGCGTATAGCCTCCGTCGCTATCTTTCGTATGGACATGGAGGTCGCCTTTTATATCCGTCTCCTTCAGCTCCTCAGGGAGCCTCCCCTCCTCGCCTGCCTCTATCTCTCCCCTGTTCTCCCTAAGCTCCGGGGGTATCCACGGCAGGCCAACGGCCTTATAGACATCCTCCTCTTTTTCTCCCGCTATCCGCTTCCCGTTTTTTTCCTTGAATACCCCGTACTCGCTTATCTTTAGCCCCATCCTCTTCGCCCTGTCGCGAAGCGCTATGTTGTGGGCCTTTGAACCTGTAAAATACTGTAGAGCCGCGCCAAAGGACTTTTTATCGAGCACCCTGATATCGACCTGAAGGCCCATCTTTATCACTACCGTGGATTTCGTCTCGCCTTTGGATAAGACCTCCTTTACATCCGGGTGGGATACGAACCTGTCCATCACGGCTTTGGCGTCCGCGCAGGTGGTCAGGATATCGAGGTCGCCTACGGTCTCCTTCCACCTCCTCAGGCTTCCGGCCGGGACGACCTCTATTATGCCCGGGACTTTTTCGATAAAGTCCTTAAAGGACTGAGCGTAGTTCAGGACCACCGGGAGCTTGAACTTCTGCTCAACGGTCTTCATTGCCGTAATCGCCTTTAATATCTTCTGCTCTGAGACCTCCCCGAACCCCGGCAGCTCCCTTATCTTTTGCTCTTTTGCGGCCTTCTCAAGCGCCTCTACGCTCGCTATCCCAAGCTCTTTGTAGAGGAAAGCGGCCTTTTTCGGCCCTACCCCGGACACCTTTATAATCTCGAGCATGCCTGCGGGCAGCTCTTTCAACAGGTCCTGATGAAAGGCGCATTTTCCAGCGGTGAGCAGCTCGATTATCTTCGCCCTTATGCTTACGCCTATGCCGGGGATGTGCTCAAGGCCCTCCTCTCCCCCTTTCTCATACAGGTTTTTCAGGCTCTCCGGCAGGCCCTCGACGACCAAGCCAGCGTTCCTGTAAGAGCGTATGCGGAAGAGGTCTCCCCCCTTTATCTCAAGGAGATCGGATATCTCGTTGAATACCCTCGCTATCTCTATATTTTCCATCGCGCATTTACTCCGTCAATGGGCCTTTTAAAGTAGTCATTTATATTATATAATATTTTTCATTGACAACAAACGCCGTATTACCTACACTTTAGTCGCTCCCCGCGCGGGAGCGTGGATTGAAACCCTCATTTTAAGGATAACTTACCGGAAGATGAAGCAAAGTCCCATCGGAATATTCGACTCAGGCATAGGCGGCCTCACGGTATTAAAAGAGATATCGAAGCTCCTGCCGGACGAGAATACTATATACCTCGGAGATACCGCGCGGGTGCCTTACGGCAGCAAGTCCAAGGAGACGGTCGAGAGGTACTCATTCGAGATAGCTAACTTCCTCCTTAAGCGCGGCATAAAGATGCTCGTTGCGGCCTGCAACACGGCATCAGCCTACGCCGTGGCCCGGCTTAAGGAAGAGCTTAAGATACCCGTCATAGGGGTCATCGAGCCCGGCGCGCGCGCCGCCGTGAACATGACGAGGTCAAAAAGGATAGGGGTAATAGGGACCGAGGGCACTATCAAGAGCAGCGCCTACACGAAGGCCATAAAAAGCGTCAACCCCTCGGTATCAACCTTCGTCAAGGCATGCCCCCTTTTCGTGCCCCTTGTGGAGGAGGGCTGGGCTGACGACAGCGTGACCGAGACGATCGCCGGACGGTATCTCGATGAGCTTAAGGCCTGTGATATAGACACCCTTGTGCTCGGCTGCACGCACTACCCCCTTCTTAAAGACACCATCTCGCGCGTGATGGGAAAGGGTGTCGTGCTCATAGACTCGGCTGAGTCGACCGCCGCCGAGGTCATGAGGGTCTTATCCGGGAACGGGATGCTGAACGGCTCAAATGGCGGGGCCTCGCACAGCTTTTTCGTGACTGACTCACCCGAAAGGTTCCTCACCGTAGGCAAAAGGTTCTTCGGCGAGGATTTAAAGGATGCCGGGCTTGCCCTTCTCGAAGGGTGCTGAAAAAGAGCATATTATGGCCAAAAAGACCAAAAAGAAAAGACCCGGTTCGAGCTTAAGCACAATTATCATAGCGGCCGTTATTACAGTAATAGCCGGGATAATAATACTCCTCTATTACGGCGAAAAGCTCCCGCCCCCTATCGGAAAAAAGCCTGCAATAGAGATAAGCCTCTATCAGATAGACGAGGAAGGCGCCCATCTGAAGGCCGGGAAAATGCGTATAGAGAAGGGCCCGCTTGAATCCGAGATCAGAAATACGCTTGAGGCGCTTATTAAAGACAGCAAAGGCGACGGGGCCATACCTGAGGGCACGCGCCTTCTTGGAGTGAAGGTAAGGGAGAAAACCGCTATAATCGACTT
>JAUSLB010000296.1 GCA_030646655.1 Deltaproteobacteria bacterium
GTAAGCGAACCTGCCCTCGTATGATAAAAAGCATACTCGTCCCGCTCGACGGGTCCGTTAACGGTGGTGCCGCGCTCGAATACGGGATATGGCTTGCCCGGAGGTTCGGCTCCGGGCTCATCGGCATGAACGTCGTCGATATCGTCTCTCTCGAAGGCCCTTTCCTCCATGACATCTCAGGCTCGCTCGGCTTCGAGCCGTTCCTGAATTTCTCCACAAAGATGAGGGAAGTCCTTGAGGCGAAAGGTAATACCATAATTGCCGGGTTCATTGAGGAGTGCGGGAAGGCGGGCGTCCAGTACGAGACAGAGATTGCCTTCGGCATAGTGCCGAACGAGATATGCGATAAGGCGAAGGTCGCCGACCTCGTCGTTATGGGCAGAAGGGGCGTCAACGCCAAGTTCGAGTACGGCATGCTCGGCTCAACCACCGAGAGCGTCATCAGGAAGTCGCCTAAGCCAGTCCTCATCGTGCCGGATGAGTTTAAAGAGCCCAAAAGCCCGCTGCTCGCATACGACGGCAGCCCGAGCGCCAGCCGGGCCATGCACTGTGCCGCAGAGTGGGCAAAGACCTTAAGCCTTCCCTTAACGGTCGTGGTGTCATCCGCCGCAGATGATAATTCGCTTTTAAGGGAGACTGAGGCTTACTTAAAGCCTTACGGCATAAGTTCGAAGTTAGTCCACTTGAAAGGCGACCCGCCGGTCGTCATAGAAAAATATTATAAAGACAACGGCCACGACCTCTTATTCATGGGCAGGTCCCACCATTCGAGGATCGTGGAGATGGTCTTAGGCTCAACTACGGAGCATGTTATGCGCAGTGTCGCCGGGCCGTTCTTCCTTGAAAGGTAAGGCCAAGACTTCGTTCTGAAAGCGGGCCTAAAAAGGCCCGCTTTTTTTTTATTGCCCTCCTCAAGATACTCCGTAAAGATTAGCCCGCTGTAAGAAGCCGAATCAAAAAATATCCCGATTTAACTCAAGAAATCCGGATTAAATATTGACATATCATTTCCGTAGTGCTAATTTTGACTATTGCGACTTGCTTAAATTAGCAGGTTGCTTCAAGCCGCAACGGGCTTAAGCAATCACCATGATGGGGGACGGATTGCCTGATTGCGAGACGAAAAGCCGGGCAATTTGTGAGGCTTGGCCGTCTGGATGCTCGCCGGCTCACGAAGTGACAAGGCGAGCTACATCAAAGAAAGATTCCCTTGCCGGAAAGAACGGAGTTCTGCCAGTCCGTGAGGCTAAGCCGTAGCGGAAAAAGGCCAGGACGGATTTTTTCCGCATCCTGTTAGGCAAGCCGTTTGATTATTCTATAAGCCTTCAAAAACATCTCTCAACCGGAAACCCTATAGATGTCCCTTATCCAGAAGACCACCTTAAAAAGCGGGATAAACGTCATAACCGAAGAGATGCCGGATGTGGAGTCCTCCTCCATAGGCATCTGGGTCAATACCGGGTCGAGGAACGAGGTTAAGGACATAAGCGGGGTCTCCCACTTTATCGAGCATCTCCTGTTCAAGGGGACCGAGAAGAGGACCGCGCTCGACATCTCCAGAGAGATAGAGTCCGTAGGAGGCGTGTTGAACGCCTTCACGAGCCGCGAGTACACCTGCTTTTACGCAAAGGTTCTGAATAAAGACCTCCCGCTCGCCATAGACCTCTTATCCGATATTTTCCTCAACTCGAAATTCGACAGGGCCGAGCTTGAAAAAGAGAGGATGGTCGTATTGCAGGAGATAAAGATGGTAGAGGACACGCCCGATGACCTCATCCACGACCTTTTTGCCGAGAGGTTCTGGAAGGGACACCCGCTGGGCTGGCCCGTGCTCGGCTCAAAGGAGACTATCTCGTCTCTTAACCGCGATAAGGTCGTCTCGTATTTCAGAGAGCAATACATCTCAGGGAACGTCTTTATAACGGCCGCAGGGGGGCTTAGGCACAAAAGCGTATCAAAGCTCCTTAAGCCTGCCTTCGGCTCCGTAAAGAAAAATATCCGGAAAAGGAGTTCCACGGCCCCTGTCCCCGCAAGCGGGGTAAAGCTCTTTAAAAAAGACCTCGAGCAGGTGCACCTCTGCCTCGGAGTGCCCACCCCGCCCCAGTCCCACCCTGAAAGGTACAGGGCGTATCTCCTGAGCACCATCCTCGGCGGAGGGATGAGCTCGAGGCTCTTTCAGGAGATAAGGGAGAAGAGGGGGCTTGCCTACTCCGTTTATACATACCTGAACCTGTGCAAGGACGCGGGCTCGCTTGTGGCCTACGCAGGCACGTCAAAGGACAAGTTCCGGGAGGTCTCAGGCCTTATACTGAAGGAATACGCCAAGGTCCGGAAAAACGGCGTCACAAGGGAAGAGCTCAAGAACGCCAAGGAGCAGCTCAAGGGCGGGATGCTCCTCGGGCTTGAGACATCCGAGAGCCGCATGACAAAGCTCGCGAGGGACGAGATATACTTCCTCCGCCCTGTTCCGGTCAAGGAGATCGTAGCGGGTATAGACAGGGTCACGGCAAGGCAGATGCAGGCGACCGCAAAAGCCCTTTTGAGGCCTGAGAATATCACGCTCGTAGCCATCGGGAGGGTAAGCTCAAAGAGCCTCCCCAAAGACCTTAAGGCGTTAAATTGATTGAAAAAAAACTCTTTTTTGTATATCATACAAGGGGAGTCGGGGTATGAGGATACTTATAATTGAGGACGAGAAAAAGGTAGCGGCCTTCATTAAAAGGGGGCTTGAGCAGGAGAGCTACGCCGTCGATGTGGTCGAAGACGGCGTAGAGGGCCAGCATTACGCCGAGGTCAACGAGTACGACGCGATAATACTCGATATAATGCTCCCCAAGAAGAGCGGGCTTGAGGTATTGAAAGAGCTTAAGGCTAACGGCATAAAGGCGCCGATCATCCTCCTTACCGCGAGGGACACTGTCGAGGACAGGGTAAAGGGGCTCAATATCGGGGCCGATGATTATTTGACAAAGCCTTTCGCCTTTGAGGAGCTCCTTGCGAGGCTCAGGGTCTTGATGAGAAGGGGGAGCTACGGGGCGCCTATGCTAAAGTTCGCTGACCTAAGCTTGGACCCCGCCACGCGCAAGGCGAAGAGGGGTAATACAGAGGTGGAGCTTACCGTAAAGGAGTACGCTCTGCTTGAGTATCTCTTGAGGAACCCCAACAGGGTCTTGACGCGCACCTTAATTGCCGAGCATGTCTGGGACCAGACCTTCGACAGCGAAACGAACGTGGTCGATGTCTATATAAACCATCTAAGGAGCAAGATAGACACCAAGGACTTCACCAAGAGGCTCATCCATACAGTCCGGGGAGTCGGCTATGTGATGAAGGAAGAGTAAATTTTTTTAAAATACGCCGCGCCATTTTCAGCCCCTTTAATAAGGGGCTTTTTTTATGCCCGTCGGGAAAGGCCTTTTTGCGCACTGTGTGCGCTTTTGGGCATAGGGCTGTAAGCCGGCGAGCATCCAGAGGCAATCCTTCCCCCATAAGGGTGATTGCCTATCAGGTTGCGGCTTGAAGCAACCTGATAATTAATTCCATCCTACATTCCCTGTTGGACATTCAGGGGCTTTTTTGATATTTTTCTAATTGGGAGTATAATAAATTAAGGGCTGGACCCTTTTGCCATATGCTCAATAATATTGTAAAAAACGAGATAAAGAGGATCTTCGGCGAAAAGAACTCGTCTTTTTCCAAAGAAGACCTCATCTGCTATTCTTACGACGCGACGAACTCCGTCTATCTGCCGGACGCAGTAGTCTTTCCGGCGGGGCCTGAAGAGATATCGCTTCTCCTTAAGATGGCGAATTCCGAATCCTTTCCGGTCATCCCGAGGGGCGCGGGCACGGGTTTTTCCGGAGGGAGCCTGCCTGTAGAGGGAGGGGTCGTGATATCCATGGAGCGGATGAGGAGGGTCCTTGAGATAGACGCCGAAAACTTAACCGCGCTCGTTGAGCCCGGGGTGGTCACCTGGGAGTTCCAGCAGGAGGTCGAGGCGTTGGGCCTTTTCTACCCCCCTGACCCCACAAGCCTTAAGTTCTCTACCATCGGCGGCAATATCGCCGAGTGCGCCGGCGGGCCGAGGGCCGTGAAATACGGCGTTACGAGGGACTATGTGCTCGGCCTTGAAGTCGTACTGCCTGCCGGAGAGATAATAAATACGGGCGTTGAGACGGCAAAGGGGGTCGTTGGCTACGACTTAACGAGGCTCCTTGTGGGCTCCGAGGGCACGCTCGGCATAATAACAAAGGCAAGGCTAAAGCTGCTGCCTTTGCCTCAATCGAAAAAGACGATGCTCGCCGCATTTTCTGATTTGAAGGACGCGGCGCGCGCCGTATCTGAGATTATAAGATCAAAGATACTCCCCTCGACCCTTGAGCTTATAGACTCGGTCTGCATCAAAGCCGTCGAGGATTACGCAAAGATAAGCCTCGTAGGCGCGGACGCCGTCCTCCTTATAGAGGTAGACGGCAACGCGGCCGAGGTCGCGGAAAATTCATCCGT
>JAUSLB010000300.1 GCA_030646655.1 Deltaproteobacteria bacterium
AGAGCCTGCACCCGTCAGGCGTGACCTCGTCGCCCAGAAGCACCTGCCCCTTGTGCGTGCCGAACTCGAGCTTGAAATCAACAAGTATTATACCCCGTTCGTCAAAAAATTCCGAAAGAAATCCGTTAACCTTCAGGGCAGTTGATTCTATCTCCCTCAATTCCTTCTCTTGAGCGAGCCCGAACGCCTTTATGTGGTACTCGTTTATCATCGGGTCGCCGAGCGGGTCGCTTTTGTAGTAGAATTCAAGGACGGTGTTTTTTAGCGGCGCGCCCTCCTCCACCCCCATCCTCTTGGAGAGGCTGCCTGCCGCGATATTACGCACAACGACCTCTATCGGGATTATCTTCAGTTTCTTTACGACCATCTCCCGCTCGCTCGGCATCTCCACAAAGTGGGTCTTTATGCCTTTGCCTTCGAGAAACGTGAATATCCTCGAGGAGATCTTGTTGTTTAAGACCCCCTTCTGCTCGATGATGCCCTTCTTTTTGCCGTCAAAGGCCGTTGCCTCGTCCTTGAAATACTGTATCAAGAGGTCCGGGTTGTCCGTTGAATAGAGTACCTTTGCCTTTCCCTCGTATATTTTTTCGAGCCTCTTCATAATCTCAAACCCCTCCGAAAGTCCTTTTAAAGATGTATCCTACATTTTTTAAGTAAGGCCTTATGTCGAAACACCCCTCGATATCCTTCTTCGAGAGGGACTTCGTCACTTCCTTATCCTTAAGGAGGAGCGTCTTGAAATCCCCCTTGCCCTCCCAGACCTTCATCGCGTTCCTCTGGACGAGAGAGTACGCATCCTCCCTCGTAGCCCCCTTTTGAACGAGCTTTAACAAAACCTTCTGGGAGAAAACAACCCCTTTTAGCCTCTCCATGTTCCTCTTCATGTTCTCCGGGTAAACCACAAGGCCGTCTATAAGGCCCGTTGCCCTGACGAGCATGAAATCAAGGAGTATCGTGGCGTCCGGCGCTATCACCCTTTCCACCGATGAGTGGCTTATGTCGCGCTCGTGCCATAGCGGGATATTCTCCATAGCGCTTACTGAATAGCCCCGGATGAGGCGCGCAAGGCCTGTGAGGTTCTCGGATAACACGGGGTTTCTCTTGTGCGGCATGGCTGAAGAGCCCTTCTGGCCTTTCGTGAAAGGCTCCTCTGCCTCGAGGACCTCTGTCCTCTGGAGATGCCTTATCTCCACGGCGAACTTCTCGATAGAGGTAGCGACGATCGCAAGGGTAGAGAAGAACTCCGCGTGCCTGTCCCTGTGCACGACCTGCGTGGCGACATTTTCAGGCTTGAGCCCGAGCTTTTTTAGGACATACTCCTCAACAAAAGGGTCTATGCTCGAGAATGTCCCTACGGCCCCTGAGAGCTTCCCGCACGAGATTGTATCTTTTGCCCTTTTCATCCGCCCGAGGTTCCTCTTCATCTCGTCGTACCAGAGCGCCATCTTAAGCCCGAAGGTTACAGGCGCTGCGTGGATGCCGTGCGAGCGGCCCATCATCACGGTATCTTTATGCTCGAAAGCCTTTCTCTTCAACACTAAAAGGAGCGCGTTAATATCCTTTATTATGAGATCGGCCGCCTCCCTTAGGAGTAGCGCGAGCGAGGTGTCGAGTATATCCGAGGATGTCAGGCCCATGTGGATGTAGCGCGAATCGGGGCCTACGAACTCGGCCACGGATGTGAGGAAGGCTATGACATCGTGCTTAACCGTCCTTTCGATCTCGTCTATCCTTTGAATGTCGAAGGCGGCCTTTTTCCTAATGTTATCGAGCGAGGCCTTCGGGACCTTGCCGAGCTTATTCCATGCCTCGCACGCCAGAAGCTCTACATCGAGCCACCTCTGGAACCTGTTCCGGGGCTCCCATATGCGGGCCATCTCAGGCCTTGAATACCTCTCTATCACCTTCCTGCTCCCTTAAAAGAAGTGGAAAATAAAAATATACCAGAATGGGGCGTGGCATTACAAGAGGGATGTTTAATGGCGGGCTGGATTTTTAAGAGCAAAGTTGTGAAGGTAAATCGTCAAAAAATTTTATAAAAACTCTGTGTAAGCCTTTTTGCGCAGTGCCATGCGCTTTCAAATGGGTCTTTCTCCAGCGGCTTGCTAAAAGGCCTTTTTGCGCGCTGCCGCGCGCCTCGGGGTATCGCTTCGCTCGCTGTCGAGCTCGCTCGGTAAAATAAAATACATACTCGCCCGCTCTCCTTTAGGCTCGCTATGCGATACCCCTGGGATTTTGTTGAAAACAATACAAAAGAACTCCACATAATGACGCCGGAGGCTTTCAGATACCAAGCGGCTTGCCAGCCGGACACCCGCCCCCCCCATAATACCAATGACCGCTACGCCCTACGCCCTGGGGTTTATCAAAAAGAATATATTCAATCTGGCCTCTGGGGGGCCTTCTCCTCCTCCCTCTGCCTCTTTGCCTTACTCCTCTTCAGCCTGAATATCTCTTCCCTCTCCCTCTCTTCCAGCACTCTTGCTATGTATTTTGTCCGCCTGCTCATAGCGGGCAGTATCACTTCAGTTATGGCGTTTATCTTCCGGGTGTCGGATTTTATCATCTCCCCGAGCCTGGAGAGCCTCACTTCCTTCGACGCTATGCGGACTATAAGGTCCGCCGCGGTCTCGAACTCCTTTGCCACATCTATAAGCTCAGCCCTCTCTCCTATGGGCGAGATGTCCCGCGCCTCGAGAGACCTTTTAAGGGCTGTCTCCTCTATCTCGGGGACGAAAACGCCCCAGATGTTATGGACTCTTATATTAAGGGACACATCCCTCTTAGCCGCGTGGGCAAAGGACTCGATAGCGCCGTCGCCGTTCAAGGCCCGCGCCCTCTCAAGGTTCCTCTGAGCCCTGTTAAGGAGGCCGGTCAGGTTCGAGCGCAGCTCAATGGACTCCTCCACTATGCCGAAGAACTCCTTCATAAGGGCTTCCCTCTTGCTCTTTAAGAGCTCAAGGCCCTTTTTTATCACATCGTACTGCTTCCTTAGGGCAAGCAGCTGCTCCCTTGTCGGCGCGCCGGTCTTTTCCATAAGTCTCGCAATTGCACAATCCATACACAAGAGCGGATTGTGGCTGGTAAGGAAAATTACATTTATATGGCTCGCCTTGTCACTTCGTGAGCCGGCGAGCATCCAGAGGCAATCCATCCGTGGATTGCATTAGCAGGTTGCGGAAAAATTCAAACTTTGTTCAGGCTGCTAAAAAAGCTCCAGATGCGAGGCGTCGAGGAGCGAGGAATGAGGCGTATTTTGTGTATACGCCGCAATGACGAGCTTT
>JAUSLB010000301.1 GCA_030646655.1 Deltaproteobacteria bacterium
TAACGCACTTCCTCTCCCTCTATGAGGACGTGACGGAGAAGAAGACCTCGAAAGAGACTATTCAGTTCCTCGCCCACTTCGACGGGCTTACGGGGCTTACGAACAGGACGCGGTTCATAGAGCTTTTGAACGACTGGATAATAGAGGCCCGGATAGAAGGGGGCACGGGGGCGCTCTTCCTTATAGACATCGACCAGTTCAAGTTCATAAGCGACGCCTACGGCAACGGCATGGGCGATGAGTTCCTGAGGAGGGTGGCAAAGCTCCTTCAGGTGACGCTCCGCTATATTCACACCCGCTACTTTAACGAGACCGGCAAGGAGAGCCTGCTGTGCAGGCTCAGCGGGGACGAGTTTGCCATATTCATACCCGGCGTAAACAGGGTCGAGGGGGTCGCGGTGGCCGAGCAGATAAGGAAGGGGCTCGAGGGCTTCTATCAGTCTGACGTGCCCTGCCATATGACCGCGAGCATCGGGGTATCGTTATACCCGGAGCACGGCAATACCACTTCAGAGCTCCTTACGAGGGCCGACGCCGCGATGTACAGGGCAAAGGAGCTCGGGAGGAACAGGTTCCACTTCTACACGCCAGAGGAGCGCGATATCGAGCAGATGCACTCAAGGCTGGTGTGGAAGGAGAACATCCTTAAAGCTCTTAAGGAAGACCGCTTCGAGGCGTGGTTCCAGCCGATAATGGACCTTACGGAGGACAAGGTCAGGCACTACGAGGTCTTGGCGCGCATGCGCGGCCATGACGGCGGGGTAATACTTCCCGGGCCGTTCATAGACATAGCCGAGAGGTTCGGGCTGGTGAGCTCCATAGCCAAGGTCATCATGGAGAAGGCGATGAGGCTTCAGGCGGAGACGAGCCGGAGCGGCAACCCGCTCACCTTCTGCTTAAACGTCTCTGGCAAGGAGCTCGGGGACAAGGAGTTCTTGTATTTCCTCCAGTCTAAGATATACGAGACGGGTGTTGACCCTGAGCGCCTTATATTCGAGGTGACGGAGACGGCCTCCATAGGCGACCTCGACAGGGCTATTAAATTTTTAAGGGCCCTGAAGTCCATAGGCTGCCACGTATCTCTTGACGACTTCGGCATAGGGTTCACCTCGTTCCTCTATCTGAAAGAGATGCACGTCGACTATGTGAAGATAGCCGGGCCGTTCATAAAGAATATCGAGAACAACTTAAACGACAGGCTCTTCGTAAAGGCGATAACGGATGTCGCCAAGGGCATGGGCATAAAGACTATCGCGGAGTTCGTCGAGACAGAGGAGTCGAAAAAGACCCTCAAAGAGATAGGGGTCGATTACGCGCAGGGCTACTTCATCGGAAGGCCGAGCCCTACCCTTCAGTTCCACCCTTAAGCCATCCGGCTTAAATTCCCCTGATAACCTAAAATTGAAGGCCTGAGCAGCAGGCGTGCTCTTTAGTTTTTTTGAAAAATAATCAGGCCCTTCTCCTGTGCCTTATAACCTCTATCAGGCCCGGAAGTATCGAGATGAAGATGATGGCGAGGATTACGGCCGTGAAGTTCTTCTTTACAATAGGCAGGCCCCCGAAGAGATACCCCCCGAACACGAACAGCCCTATCCAGAGTATGCCGCCGGCTATATTGTAGGATATAAATCTGCCGTAGCTCATGGCCCCTATTCCAGCGACGAAAGGCGCGAAGGTGCGCACGATCGGCACGAACCGCGCCAGTATAATGGTTTTCCCCCCGTATTTCTCGTAGAAGCTGTGGGTTTTGTCGAGGTATTCCTTTTTAAAGATGCGGCTTCCCGTCTTATGGAATACCTTCGGCCCCATGAAGTGCCCGACCCCGTAATTGACGGTGTCGCCGAGGATCGCCGCGACGCTTAAGGAGATAAAGAGGTATTCGACCTTGAGAGAGCCCATTGCCGCGAAGTTGCCTACTGCAAAGAGGAGGGAATCCCCGGGAAGGATGGGAGTTACCACAAGGCCTGTCTCGCAGAAAATGATAATGAAGAGTATGAGATACGTCCAGACCCCGAAGTCGCTTATTATAATATTGAGGTGCTTATCGAGGTGCAAGAATATTTCAATAAATTCCTTTATGTATTCCATACTCTCCCCTTCTTTGGAAAACCCCAAAACAACAATATAAGTTATCTTCCCCCGGTAGTCAACTGCGGGGAAGGGGCAGCCCTGATTTGACAGCGCGGAAACAGGTTATATACTCGGAATAGGGGGGCAGGAGGGGGCGTAATATGCCGGGGCTTCCCGTTCTAACAGGATGCTGAAAAAGTCCGTCCTGGACTTTTTCAGCAACGATTTGGCTGGGCTGCCTCCGTCCAATCATTACAAATTGCCCGGCTTTTCGGTCTCGCAATTGCACAATCCGTTCAACAGTTACTTGTATTGTGGCTGGCAAGGAAAATTACATTTACATGGCTCGCCTTATCACTTCGTGAGCCGGCGAGCATCCAGAGGCGATCCTTCCCCCATTATGGGGGATTGCGTATCAGGTATACCTGCTAACGGCATGAAAGAGGTGATAATATGCTTTCTTGGGCGATAACTTTTTTGATAGTAGCCATAATAGCGGCTGTCTTGGGCTTTGCGGGGATAGCCGGGACAGCGGCATGGATCGCGAAGCTCCTTTTCGTCGTCTTCGTGATACTCTTTATCGTATCCCTCATAGTCGGGCGTGGAAGGCCTGCGGTATGACCCTGAACGGCCGATTACCGGGAAAAGAGGCTTTTTTGAGCCGTCTTTTAGCCTTTTACAGTTTGGCTTAAAGCTTAAGAAAAAGAGGCTGCTTAAGCAGCCTCTTTTTCTTTTATTTACTTTGAGAAAATTGTGCTAAAATCCGCCTGCCTCTCTTATTTAAGCCGGAAAGCGCTGATTTTAAAAGAAAACCGTTTTATATGCCGGCCCTCTCCAAAGGTTTTTAGGTTTGAAGATGATATATCTTATGGTATGATAATAGTTACAATAAAGGTGTTATATGAATACGCGTGACTTCGAAAATGAGATAAAGATCCATATCGAGGCCCGATACCCTATACTCTGGCTTGTGTCGTTCGAGGAGCGGAGGGTCGAGAGGATTGTAGAGAACTTGAGCGACGCCACGAAGTTCAACTTCTGGTCGTGGTCTGTCTCGCGCGGGCTCTATGGGGGGGAGAAGAAGAAAAGGGAGCTGATGGGCAAGGAGAAGATCCTCTCCATCATAGAGGAGAAGATATCGAAAGGGGAGAATACCAATAACCTCTTCCTTTTAAAGGACATAGCCAGCTACTTCAACTCCCACGAGTTCTTACGGAAGTTCAGGGACCTGCCGGCGATAATAGAAGAGCGCCATACAATCAACACCATCTGCATCTTATCTCCCACATTGAGCGAGATCCCCCCTGAATTAGAGGAGGATATCATAGTACTCGAGCTCTCTTTGCCGGATTACGACGAGATCGCCGAGATGGTCTCCAAGACCTACGGCCACCTGATACCCGAGAAGTGGCACGCCTCCACGCGCTCAATCCTTTACAAGTCCTTGCAGGGCCTTTCTATGGACAACATAAAAAGGGTCATAAGGAAGGCGATAAGCTTAAATAACGGCTTTCTTAACGAGGACTGCATATCCTACATACAGGACGAAAAGCAGCAGATAATAAAAAAGCAGAAGATACTCGACTACTACCCCCACAGGGAAACAATTGAGAATATCGGGGGACTGAGCGAGATAAAGAAGTGGTTTATCGAAAGGGAGCATGTATTCCGCTTGAGCAGGGATAAGATCGAGACCCTCGGCCTCGATGTGCCGAAGGGGCTCCTCTTAATAGGCGTGCCCGGCTCAGGAAAAAGCCTCTGCTGCAAGGCTTTGGCCGGGATATGGAACCTGCCGCTATTAAGGCTCGATGTGGGCCGGCTATTCGGCTCAACGGTCGGCGAGTCCGAGAAGAACATAAGAAGGTGCATCCAGCTCTCGGAGGCGGTAAGCCCCTGCATACTCTGGATAGACGAGATAGACAAGGCCTTCGGCGGCATACAGGGCTATCAGGGCGACTCAGGCACGCAGATGAGGGTCTTCGGCACTTTCATCACGTGGCTTCAGGAGAAAGAGAACCCTGTATTCGTCATCTCCACGGCAAACGAGCCCAAGAACCTCCCCCCTGAACTATGGAGGAAAGGCAGGTACGACGAGGTTTTTTTCGTGGATCTTCCGAGCCAGGATGAGAGGGAGGAGATATTCAGGATACACCTGGAGAGAAGGGTGCAGAACCTGAGCAGGCTGAACCTGAGGGAATTGGCCCAGAACAGCCAGGGATTTACCGGCGCGGAGATCGAGCAGGCGGTAAAGGACGCGGTCGTCACCACGTTCAATAACGTCCACGGCGGCGAGAACACGAAAGAAGTCGAGGATATGATAGAGGGGCTCCTTGCCCTTGACGTTACGCAGGATACGCTGCTTTCCTCCATAAGGCACATAACGCCGCTGTCGGTATTAAAGAAGGAGGAGATAGATGAGCTAAGGACATGGAGCCACCAGAGGGCCCGTCCGGCATCACGCTCGCTCTTCCTCCAGAGGGCTGAATCCCTGACGGATATGGAGAAGAGGAATATCGCCATACACGAGGCTGGCCACGCCGTAATGATGAAGCTCCATTTCAACAAGACCCCTGCCTTCGTAAGCATTGACAATTATAAGAACTTTAGCGCCTTCATCCCCGTAGACGAGGCGATAAGGACGACATTTACCAAGAGGGACCTGGAAAAGGAGATAGGCGTCATACTCGGCGGGATGGTGGCGGAAGATGAGATGATAGGCAGCGACTCCAAGACGGTCGGCGCCTCCCACGACCTCATTCAGGCTACCGGCATAGCGAGGAAGATGGTAGTAGAGTACGGGTTCGGCGAGCTTATGAGGAATAAAAGCCTCATCGTCCTGCAGGACTACGCCCTGATGTCGGGTGGCGAGGTTCTGGACGACATCCAGAAGATACTCGACGGGGCGAAGGAGGCAACGGCCGAGGTGGTGGTGAGGAACAAGGATCTCATCCTTTCGCTCGTTGAAAGGCTCATTAAGGAAGTGCTGATGAACGGGGACGCCCTTAACAGGTTCTTCAGTGAGAACCCCATAAGCTAAAGGAGGGATGTTATGTCTTTCTACACCGTCATCAAGACAGAGCTCAGCAGCAAGAAATACATCATCTGCGCCCTTGAGGAGCTTAAAAAGAGGGGCGAGATAAAGAGCTTCGTAAAGAACGAGAAGAAAGACACGATAGAAGTCGACAGGGACGGGGATATCATAAACATCTCGAAGGAGAAGACCGGGAATTATCAGATGGGCGGCGACAACCGCGTTGTAGGTAACTTCTCTAACAGGCTGAAGCAGATATACGCGTACGAGTCCATCAAAGACAACCTCCCGCTCGATTTCGAGATAGCAAAAGAGAACGAGACAGCCGGGGAGATACAGATACTGCTAAAGGGCTGAAAGCCGTTCCCCGTGCCCGTGAGCCGTGAAAAGGCATTTTACAGGATGCCTTAAAACCTCTTTAAGGGGGAATAATGGACAGGCAGATCAGGATCAAGATAACCCCGGACGGCAAAGTAGAGATAGACTCAAGCGTTTACAAGGACTGTAAGGAAGTGGCCGAGCACCTGACGAAATTGCTCGGCAAGCCCGTGAGCTTCACAGAAAAGGACGAGCTCGACAGGGAGATAAAGGTAAAGATAGAGACGGAGTAAGTTTCAGGCGCTCAGATTTTTATAAAGAGAATCCAGAGAATCCCTCTTCCCCTATTCCTATAAAAAAATAACCTAAACTTTTACTGGTTGCCGCCATGCCGGGTGAACTCCTCAATATCCACGCCATACTGCCTTATTCGAGGGTGAACGGCCCCGGTTTGAGGGAGGTCGTATTTTTTCAGGGCTGCGCGAGCAAATGTCCGGGTTGCTTTAACCCGGAGACGCACTCTTTCGAAAAGAGGGAGCTCTATACAGTTAAGGAGATATTAGAAAAAAGGGCGGGCCTTGTAGAGGGCATAACAATCAGCGGCGGCGAGCCCTTTATGCAGAAAGAGGGCTTATTTGAGCTCCTTAAGGCCGCCAAAGACCTCTGTCTTACGACCGTAGTATATACAGGTTTTATTTTTGAGGAACTGAAAGAAGACCGACTCTGCGCCCGGATACTCGAATTCACGGATGTCCTCATCGACGGGGCTTACGAAGAAACTAAGAAAGAGAAGACTCTCCTTGCGCGCGGCTCAGAGAACCAGAGGCTCTTTTTCCTTACAAAACGCTACAGCGAAGCCGATTTTCACATGCCCGGCAAGGTCGAGGTCATAATAGGCAAGGACGGCTCAGTCACCGAGACGGGCTTTAGCAGGGTTATTTTCGGGGTAAAGGCTTGAAGATGACGGATTTCGAAGGCCTTAAGCAGGCGCTGAATTCGATAAAAGAAAGCGGGGACAAGCACTCGATAAGGGGGCTTTTGATCGATACCGCCCGCCGGCTCCCGAAGGCGGCCGAGTTCCTTGAGCTCTACAAGCTCGGCTATGAGCTTTTAAATAAGATTACCGACCCTGAGGACAACAGGCACGCAACGCTCGATTTCGTAAAGGAGATACCCCAGACGGATATCTTCCTCCCGCTCTACTCAAAGGCCGTAGAGGACGCGATCGACGCGGCAGACGGACTGGAAGAGGCCTACAAGAGGACTACGGAGCTCCTTCGGCTCGCGGAAGAGACCCCAAAGACGGATAAGTTCCTTAATACGCGCCTTAGGGCCTGGAGGCTCGCCATGAACCTTCCGGATAAGCCCCGGCAAAAGGAGGCCCCGCTCGATAAGATCGCCGGAGAGCTGCCGAAGACCAGCGATGTATCGTTCTTTAAGCGCTACACGCTCCTCGGCATAGCAAAGGAGATGCCCAAGGAAGGGGCGTTTGCCGTTGCCTACAGGGAGGCTATAAGCTGCGCCATAAAGGCGGTGCCCCTGATCGAGGAGCCTTTTTACAGGAAGTACGCTCTCATTTACATAGCGAGGGATATCCCCAAAAAAAAGGAGTTCGCCGGCCTCTATGAGCAGGCCATAACAGAAACCTTTAAGGCAACTATCGAGATAAAAGACCCGTTCGCGAGGCAGCACGCCCTGATTGAACTGCTGCAGGAGGTCCCAAAGACGATCGGGTTCTTCCCTCTCTTGCAGGATGTTATCGAGCAGTCGCTTTCTTTCTTTACCGTAAGGAAGTGGATGGGGGATATAGAGGTCTTCGATGTCGTTGACTACATACTCTCGGCGGAAGAGCTCGGGATAAAGGAATCGAAGAAGAAAAGGTTCTCGAGGGAGAAGTACGCGGACATACTCTCAAAGGAGCTCGAAAAGCTCGCCCCGAAATTGAACGACACGCGCTTCATAGAGACCCTAAAGCCATATACCCATGTCTGGGTCCAGCCCAAGGGGTTAAGGGAGGCGGTAAAGAAGGTCGTTGACCGCCTTGAGGGCCTTGCCGCCACCTACCACGGGCGCGAGATTGAAAGGCCGTTATTCGTAAAAGAGCATAACCCGGCCTCCAAGAGCTGCTATGTGGTGCATAAGAAAGAGCCGGCCGATATAGACTGCGTCTCCATAGACTTAGGCGCCACGAATACCGTCATCATGAGGAAAAAGGGCGGCTCGCAGCCCGACTTCGTCCAGCTCCCTGTGGCAAGGAGGCACGACGGCGCGTTTATCATCCCGACGGTCTTGAGCGCCGAGACTAATTCCATCGGGGCCGAGGTCAACGAGGAGTTCCCGATAACGAATATTAAGCAGATGCTCCTCGAAGGCAACCCCAAGGCAAAGGAGCACATGGACAGGTTCTTCCGTATCCTGTACCAGCACCTTAAAAAAGCCGCCCCGAGCCCCGGCTGGTTCTCGATCATCCCCAAGAACCTTTCGGACGTCATCTACTTTACCGTCCCCGTAGGCTATACGGACTACAAGAACTCCTTAAAAGAGATAGTCGAGAGGCACGCCAAAGGGGCGAAAGTGGAGTTCATAGAGGAGCCGCTCGCCGCCGCAATGGGCTATCAGGTCGTTGAGGACAGGGACAAGGTGGTTTTGATAATAGACTTCGGCGGCAGCACCTTGAATACGATGCTGGTCCGCCTGAATGTGAACGAGGTGCATATAGTGGCAAAGCCCGAGAGGGCGCAGGTCCTCGGCGGCAGGGACATAGACGTCTGGCTCGCGGAGCACCTCTCTAAGAAGGCGGGCATACCGCACGGCAATATCCCTTACAGGCTCATAAGCAGGGCAGAGGAGATAAAGATAGAGCTTTCGAAAAAGAACGAGGCGGCCTTCGTTTGGGAGGGCAGGGAGGCGTCGAAGGTGACGAGGGAGGAGTTCGAGGAGGTCCTCGATGAGCACGATTTTTACAAGCTCATCGACAGGACGATATCGTATGTCCTCAAAAGGGCTGAGAAGGTAGGGCTCAGGAAGGACAAGATCGAGGCGGTATTGCTTACAGGCGGCTCTTCGCAGATACCTTCCTTCAGGGAGAAGATCGGCCATATATTCCCGAACCTGAGAAGGGAGAACCTGATATACGACCACAGCCCCCTTACTGCCGTGGGGCAGGGCGCCGCGCTTTACGGCACGAGGGAGATTACCGACAGGCACTTGGGGCTCGCGTACGCCATAAGGTATTCGGCTACTGATAAGGACGCCACCCACTCCTTCTCCATTGTCCTTGAGAAAGGCACGGCCCTGCCCGTAGAAAAGACGTTCAGGGTGAGGCCCGCCAAGAAGCTCGGGTTGCAGAACGAGATATATGTGGAGCTCTTCGAGGTCCCGGAGAGCCTGATCGCCCGCAAATGGGTGATAGAGGGGGGTATCGAGTTCCTTAAGCAGGAACTGAAGCAGTTCAACGACCTTAACTTAACGGGGCTTAAGACCGTAACGCTCCCTTATAAGGAGCCGATTGAGATTGAAACCGAGATAACTCTGGCCGTGGATGGGTCCGGCCATTTAAGCGTCATTTACGGGCCGCAGAATACCGTCATTGAGACAGGGGTAAGGTTGCAGTAAATTTTTCGCTGAAAATAATAAAAAACCCCCCGCCATTTATGGCGGGGGGTTTTTTATTTCATGCTAAAGAGGGTCTCAGGCGATCCTTCCCACGAGCCTGCCGAGCAATCTATTGACCGGGTTCTGCCTCTGGAGGAAGGCCACGACAGGTCTGCGCCTCACCCCGAGCCTCCTCATCTCCTTCAAGAGGCCGAGATGGCAGTTATCGAACTTAAGCCCTTTCCTGAAGGCCCTTACCGCGACTGATTTCTGGCCGTTTAGGAGGAATATCCTTCCGAGGTTAAAGTAGATCTCAGGGTTGTAGAACTCCTTCTCGGCCGCCATGAGGCAAAGGGAAATAGCCTTGTCGTAGTTCCCCTCGACATTGGCGAGGCATACGGCGTAATAAGACATTGCCGTAGGATGCTGCGTGAAGCACAGGTCTTCGTCAAATACGCTCAGCGCCTCGCGGAACTTTTCGTCACGAGCAAACCCTATACCCTTTTCAACAACCTCAATTTCCATAGACCGCACCTCCCGCATTTTTGAAATTAACTGCTGCTCTATAGCCAGAATAAAGAAACTTTTTTTGTTGCTGTTAAATCAAGGAAAGCAGGAAAAGGCTGTATTATTCGATAAAGCATCTTGAAGGCAGTATATAACAGGGGAGCCTTTTTTTATGTAACCCCGGTCACTGACCGGTTTTTAAATCCGCCTCGCGAGGGGATTAAAGCAGGATAAAGGACCCGGCACCGCTATTGGAGGGGGTCCCTAAAAAGGTAGGTCAGGTCTTGCATCGGGATTCTGATTTTTTGATGCAAGACCTGATTGGCGGGCCTGAGACATTTGGCAGCCGGGGCCCATCCTTAGCCCCGGCAAGAGGGGGGGGGTAATATGAAGTGGGTTGCTACAGCGCTAAACTAACGGGTAAGAGGCCTGACCGGCGGAGGCGCAGGCTCGCCCTTTACAGAGATCTCAAGCTCGCATTCCTTGCAGGACCCGACCTTGACCTCCATTTCGTTCTCGGCCTGCAGTGTCACGTTGAATTCCAGAACCTCGGTCTTCTTGTTGAAGTCTTTCTCTTTCGCCACGTCCTGGCCGTTCAGCTCTATCTCGGCGCTGCTGACCCTCGATTTCTTCCCGGAGTCGCCGCCGTTCTTTACTACAATAATCCCGCTTCCGGGGACAGGGGCTGTGAAGTTGAGTTTTGTTTCTTTATTGTGGTGCTCTCCCTTAGTGATATAGACCGGGCCGTATATAGTTGACATCTCGGCCTCTGCCGCGCTTACAACGCCTAAGAGCAGCAAAGAGGATAAAACCGCTATACCTTTAAATCTCTTCATGGCCCACGCTCCTCCTTATGGATTTTTAAACTCACCCTGTTATACCACTGGACCAAAAAACATACAGTGACATAGGTTACAAGGCAGCGGGCGGAATTTTAACAGGAGATTTAAGGCAACCCGGAAAGTATTGAAAAAGACTGAGGATTTTAGAGGTGAGGAGTGCTTTTTAAGATGGGGGGAAAGTCGATGCGTTCTTTTTCAGGTTTAGCAGGCTGTTGAAAAACAGCCTGCTAAGGCAATACATGGACGGATTGCCAAATTGCAAGGCTTGAAAAGTCGAGCAATTTGTGAGACTTGGACAAATTTATTTCGGCCAAGTCGTGGTTGAAAAAGTCCAGGACGGACTT
>JAUSLB010000308.1 GCA_030646655.1 Deltaproteobacteria bacterium
TAGTCATTTATTTTTAACTCCTGACGCTGCTGTTTTAAGTTTTGAAAAAGAAAGTCTTATAAAAGTGTAACAAAACCAACCCTAAACTGCAACTACGGCCCTTTTAAGCGCGGGTTTCTCCGGGACTTAATTTAGGAACCTCATTTCTCCTTCCGTAAGGACTGATGCTTAAATCTATAGCATTTCTTGACTGAATTCACTGATAAATATCTGTTTTGTGTTTTTTTTATAAAATATGTTTGGCTCGCTGCGCAGCACGTCCTCCTCACTCGCCGGGTTTTGGGATTTGCTATGCGGAGAATCACTCCGCCCTATCCCTATGACCGCTGCACCCTATGTCCTTGACTCAAAAACAAAAAACCCAAGAAATTTCTTGACAGAAACAGATTTTATGCTAATATAAATTTAAACTTGTGCTAAGAATAACTTTAAGCTTAGGAATGATTTTAAACCATTTAAATATTTTTATTGATTATAGGAGCAAAATCAGGGGTGGGCATAAGGACTCCAGAGCTATTGGCAAAGATAGATATTCCGAGGCAGAAGCTGTACTACCTTGAGCAGAAGGGCTTTATAAAACCCCATAAGACCGTTATAGGGGAAAAAGAGTTCCGCGAATACTCCGAAGAAGATGTCAAAAAGGTCGAATACATCTGGAAATACCTGAAAAAGGGTTTCAAATATAAGATAGCCTACGAGAAGGCTATGGAAGAGCTTGCCAGTCCGCAGTTGAGCTTCACAAAAAACGAAAAACCCGCAGGGTAGGAGGAGACTTAATGGAAGGGCTGTCGATTTCAGAACCTCCCAGTAGTAGTTTAGCGATACGACCCGGATTATCAGAGCTAGCGGAATATATAGAGTACCCGAGCGCACGGCCTGAGAGCTGGTACGACTGGAAGTGGCAGCTTAAGAACAGGATTACATCCCTCGAAGTGATACGCGATCTCATCCCGCTTACCCGCAGAGAGGAAGAAGGCATTAAGCGGGCGACCGGGCGGCTTGCGATGGCTATCACCCCCTATTTCTTTTCCCTAATAGACAGGCAAGACCCCAAATGCCCCATAAGAAAACAGGCTGTGCCGCGGCTTGAGGAGTTCAGCGTCTCTTCCTGCGAAATGGTAGACCCCTGCGGCGAGGACAGCCATTCGCCTGTGCCGGGGCTTGTCCACAGATACCCCGACAGGGCGCTTCTTATAGTGACGGACTCCTGCGCGATGTACTGCAGATACTGCACAAGGAAGAGGATGGTGGGAGAAGAGCACCCTCCCATGCCCTCGGACCGTTTCGAGGACGCGTACAAATACATCAAATCAAAAAAATCGATACGCGATGTCCTCATCTCAGGCGGCGACCCGCTTATGATGAAGACAGAGGTATTAGAGCACTATATTAAGACTCTGCGCTCCATACCGCACATTGAGATCATAAGGATAGGCACAAGGGTTCCCGTCACCCTCCCCATGAGGGTGAACGAGGAGCTTGTGAGGATGCTCAAAAAGTACCACCCGCTTTACCTGAGCATCCATTTCTCGCATCCCAAGGAGATCACGCCGGAGGTCATGAAGGCCTGCGGCTTGCTTGCTGACGCTGGCATCCCCCTTGGGAGCCAAACAGTCCTTCTTAAAGGGGTGAACGACAGGCCCGCCACCATGAAAAAGCTGATGCACGAGCTGTTGAAGGCGCGGGTGAGGCCCTACTACATCTACCAGTGCGACATGGCGATGGGGACAGGCCACTTCAGGACCCCGATAGCCGTCGGCATCAATATAATGGAGGAGCTGAGGGGCCATACTACGGGCTACGCCGTGCCGACCTTCGTGGTCGACGCGCCGGGCGGGGGAGGGAAGATCCCCATCGCGCCCACTTACATGTTCTCTCAGGCAAAGGGCAGGGTGACATTAAGGAACTACGAGAATAAGATATATAATTACACAGAGCCGGAATAGGGTTTAAGGCATGCATAAAAACGAAACGGTTAAGGATTTTTTCGATACGGACGACTATGTCCTTGACTGGCTCTCTGCCCCGGCCTCGAAGATGAGGTCTGGGGGGAGCCATAAGGCGAACTTCGAAAAGAGGCTCGAGGTGATGCTCCGGGCCCTCCAGAAGGACAAAGAAAAGAATATCCTCCCCTTCAAGCCCCGCAAAAAACAGGCCTAAGGCCCCGCCATTTTAATCCCTCACTGAGGGTTCAATTCCCCGAAGCTTGCTTCGAGACTTTTTCAGCATAGAGGACTTCGATACCTCGCAGCTTGCTGCGGGGAGGTTCATTCGGTTGCCCGGCGCAGTCCCGCCCTTTTAAGGGCGCATCAAACGAGCTGTATAAAAGACAACTACCTTGCCGGCACGCCTGGCCCGGGCGGTTCTCAAGCGTGCCTATTCGCAGAAAGAGCCGTTTTCTAAAAGCGCACGATTTTAAATTGTGCCGTGCGCAGAGCACCCCCGCCGCTTATGGCGGGGTAATTGAATTTTCACTTGATAGAATTCCGGCTAAAGGGTAATATTACCCTATATTCCTCAAAAACGAGCAAGGCAGGTTTTGCCTAAAGAAGGAGCATGACTATGGATATGGATTACCAGATAATGGATCAGACCTACAAGACAAACCTCCTCGAGGTCCTCTACGTCAGGTCTTTCCGCTACGACCCTGAGAGCGGGTTTACGCTTACGAGCGGCAAGAAGAGCGATGTCTATATCGACGCCAAAAAGACGGTACTTAGCGCCGAGGGCATGGAGCTCGTCGGCTTTGCCTTCTTTCAGGAGCTAAAGCACGCGCCCATAGACGGCGTTGGCGGCCTGACGCTCGGCGCTGACCCCATAGCCTGCGCGACTGCGTTGGTGAGCACCATGAACGGCAAGTCCTTAGACGCCTTCGTGATAAGGAAGGAGCCCAAGAAGCACGGCACGATGCAGTGGATAGAGGGCAACCTACAGCCGGGCGCGTGCGTAGCGATCGTCGATGATGTGGTGACCACAGGCGGCTCGACGATACTGGCTGTACAGAGGGCGCGCGAGGCGGGCTTTGAGGTAAAAAGGGTGATCGCGCTCGTTGACAGGGAAGAGGGCGGGGCCGAGAACATAATGAAGGAGACAGGCTGCAAGTTCGAGGCGCTCTTTACGAAGTCCGACTTCATAGAGCTTTATAACAAGCACAACAAAGAAAAAGAAGATGAGAAGAAGAAGGCGGAGCCGAGGGAGAAGCCGAAACAGGAGAAGCCTTTCTTTTAAGTCATATCAATCGAACCTCCCCGAACCTGCCCCTAAAAGGGCAGGGGAGGGGTTTTCTATTATATTTCCTGCCACAAAAAAATGAACCCTATTTCCCCGAAAGACAGGATCATATTCGCCCTTGATCTGCCCGGCTTAAAGGAGGCTCTTAAATATATAGACCTCCTAAAAGGCTCTGTAGGCGTGTTCAAGGTCGGCCTTGAGCTCTTTGTAGCCTGCGG
>JAUSLB010000317.1 GCA_030646655.1 Deltaproteobacteria bacterium
GTATGGAGGGGTAATCGTTCTCCGGGTTGCCGAGCAGGCCTAAGAGCTCCTTTATCCTGCTTAAGCCCGGTTTTATGCCGTGCCTCTCGAGGCTGAAGAGGTAATTTAAGATCTCGTCTTTGGGGGGCATTTTAAAGACCGTTATGGGGCGGGCGCCTTTGGATTGACCGATGCTTAGCCCTTCTCGGTAAGCATGGATATAAGCCTCGATAAGGTCTCTTTCATCATCTTTCTTTCGACTATCATGTCTATCATGCCGTGCTCAAGGAGGTACTCGGCCCTCTGGAAGCCCTCGGGGAGCTTTTGCCTGATCGTCTCGGCTATGACCCTCGGCCCCGCGAATCCCACAAGCGCCCTCGGCTCAGCCACTATCACGTCCCCGAGCATGGCGAAGCTCGCGGTGACCCCGCCCATCGTAGGGTCGGTAAGCACCGAGATGTAGGGCAGCCCAGCCTCTTTCAATTTCGCCAGGGCGGCCGAGGTCTTTGCCATCTGCATAAGGGACAGGATCGATTCCTGCATCCGCGCCCCGCCTGAAGAGGAGAATATTACGACCCCGCAGCCCGCGTCTATTCCCTTTTCGACGGCCCGCGCGATCTTCTCGCCTACTACCGAGCCCATCGAGCCGCCCATGAAGGAGAAGTCGAAGGCGGCCAGCATCGCCTTCTGCCCGTTGATGAGCCCCATGCCTGAGATAAGGGAATCCTTAAGCCCGGTCTCTTTCTGGGAGGCCTTGATCCTGTCCTTGTATTTTTTTAAGTCCCTGAAGTCAAGCCCGTCAACAGGCTCCATGAGGGAGTCGTGCTCCACGAAAGTACCTTCGTCGACGACTATATTGAGCCGTGCCAGCGCCGAGATGCGGAAGTGGTAGTTGCACTTCGGGCATACGTCGAGGTTCCTCTCGACCTCTTTCTTGTAGATTATCTCGCCGCAGTGCTCGCACTTGACCCAGAGCCCCACCGGGACCTTAACGCTTTTGCCTTCCTCCCCGTTGGAGAGTATGTCTTTTTTAAACCATATCATAGCTGCCTCGAAGCGGTTTTAACCGGCCTTTTTCCCGGGGGGCGCCTTACTACGCCGTCTATCTCGCCGCCGCGGAAGGCCCGGAGAAATGCGGCTACGACATTGGCGTCGAACTGCCTCCCGGAGCATTTCTTAAGCTCCCTTAGGGCAACCTCCGGCGGCAGCCCCTTCCTGTAGGGCCTTGTGGTGGTCATCGCGTCGTATGTGTCGGCAACGGATATTATCCTCGCTATAAGCGGTATCTGCTCCTTTTTAAAGCCCTTCGGGTATCCGAGCCCGTCAACCCTCTCGTGGTGATAGAGCATGCCCGGGACGATATCCTTTAACTGCGGGACATGCTTCAAGATCTCCGCGCCGAGCTCGGGGTGCATCTTCATCGAGGCCGCCTCCATAGCGTCCAGAGGGGCGTCCTTCCTTAATATCCTGTCCTCTATGCCGATCTTTCCTATATCGTGGAGCACGGCCGAGAGCCTCAATACCTCAAGGGTCGTTTTAGGCATCCTTAAGTGGTTCGCTATGGCGAGGCAGTAGGCCAGAACCCTCTTGGTGTGCCCGCCGGTATAGGGGTCTCTTTTTTCTATCGCCTCCGCCAGCGCCCCTGATGTGGCGTAGAAGGTGTCCTTTATCTCCTCGTAAAGCCGGGCGTTATCGAGCGCTATGGCGACCTGATTCGAGAAGAGCTGGAACAGCTTTAAATCTTCTTTCGTGAACGTCCCGGAGACCTTGTTTATGGCCTGCAACACGCCTATTATGTTGCCCTTAATGCTTACGGGCGCGCATATCATGTTGCGGGTCCTGAACTTGCTCCTCTTGTCGATGTTGCCCTGAAACCTCTTATCCTTCGTGACATCGTGGATGATGAGGGGTTTGCCGTATTTCGCGACCCATCCGGCTATCCCTTCCCCGATATCGAGCGTGACCTCTTTAAGCCTTCTGCCCTTCGCCCCGAGCGCGACCTCGAAGTACAGCTCTTCCCGCTCCCTGTCGAGCAGGAGGAGCGAGCCTGTCTCGGCGTGCATGAGCTTCGTTATCGCCTCCATGGCCCTGTGCCTTACCACAGACTGGTCTAAAGTCGAGATGAGGAGGTTGCCGACCTCGTTCAAGGTCGAGAACTGCTTTATCCTGCCGTCGAGCTCGGTAAAGAGGTTCGCCCTCTCCATTATTATGGAGAAGTGGTTGGCAAGAGACGCCATCACCTTGATATCCGATTTCGTGAACGGCTTGCCGTCGTTCTTGTTTATGACCTCTATGACGCCTATTACCCTCCTGCGCTTCATTAAAGGCACTGCGAGCATGTTTTTATGGGACCTGTCAGTCTTAATGCCTATCCAGAACTTGTCCTTCCTTAAGTCCTCGCTCACATAGGGCCTTCCGGTAGTGGCGACATGGCCAGCTATCCCGCTCTGGGCGCGCATCTTCATGCCCTTGAACCTCTTCGCCCCCGTGCCCCTGACGACCTCGAAGGAGAGCTCTTTGGAATCGTCGAGCAGGTAAAGCGAGCCTGAGGAGGTGTCCATCGCCTTCAGCGTAAAGTCCATCAATTTATTGAGTATGACCGCGCGCGAGGCCCCCTTGACCACAAGCCCGCCTATATGCCTGTAGATCTCGAGCTCGATGGCCATTATGCCGAGCTTCCTTCTTAAGTCGAGGGACGATGTATCGCGTAAACAGAGCGCCATTTCCAACCCCTTTAAGCCTGTCAGGTCAAGGTGCCTTTTTTAAGCCCTGATACGAAGCTGCCAACTTCCTTATATAAGTTTTCCCTGCCGCCGGGAGAGCCGATTATGTTCACTATGGCGCTTCCGACAATGACCGCGTCCGAATAGGAGCAGACCTCTTTGACCTGCTCAGGCGTTGAGATGCCGAACCCCACCCCTATGGGGATGCTTATATGCTTCCGGACCTTCTTTACATACCCCGCGACCTTCGCGGATAACTTCTTCCTTGCCCCGGTTACCCCTGTAACGCTTACGAAGTAGATGAAGCCCGAGGCCTTGCCCGCTACGATCCTTATCCTCTCCTCGGTGCTCGTGGGGGTAAGGAGGAATATGAAGTCGATGGATTCCTTGTCGAGCTCGGTTTTTAATTCATCCGCCTCTTCCGCCGGGAGATCGACCACGAGGACGCCGTCCGCGCCCGCCTTCTTCGCGTCCCTCGCGAACCTTTTAAGCCCGTACTGGAATATCGGGTTATAGTAGCCGAAGAGCACGATGGGGATTTCGCTGGTCTCGCGCACCTCATTTACAAGCCCGAGCACGTCTTTAAGCCGTACGCCCTTATGCACGGCCCTCTCGGACGACGCCTGAATCGTCGGGCCGTCGGCCATAGGGTCTGAGAAGGGGATGCCGAGCTCGATTATGTCAGCCCCGGAGCCCTCAAGCCTTGAGATTATCTTTTTGGTCGCCGCGAGGTCGGGGTCGCCTGCGGTGATGAAAGTGATCAGGGCCTTCTCACCCCGTGATTTCAGCTCGCTGAATTTTTCAGCGATCCTTCCGTTCCGTATAAATGTCTTCATCCTTTTGGTCTGCCTTATCAGAGATCTAACAGGATGTTGAAAAAGTCCGTCCTGGACTTTTTCAACCGCGATTTGGCCGGAGAGCCTCCGTCCAATCCTTACAAATTGCTCGACTTTTTTAGTCTCGCAATTGCACAATCCGCTCACAGGACTGGATTGTGGCTGGTAAGGAAACCTACATTTATATAGCT
>JAUSLB010000003.1 GCA_030646655.1 Deltaproteobacteria bacterium
GTAGCCGGCCGTTCTTTTTTTTCTATAGTCGTGCGATAATAGGGCGGGACTGTAAAGTCCCGCCCTATCTTTTTCAGGGTATTTATTGTAGTAGCAGGTTGCTTCAAGCCGCAACCTGCTATGCAATACATGGAAGGATTGCCAAATTGCGAGACAAAAAAGTTGAGCAATTTGTGAGGCTTGGACGGATTCACTCCGGCCAAGTCGTGGCTGAAAAAGTCCAGGACGGACTTTTTCAGCATCCTGATAGAGGAAGACGATTTTTAATAGGGCATTAATTCCTTAACTAATAACTAATACCTAATACCTAATACCTGATGAAGCCTGTAGTAAAAGAGGGGAGCCTGAGCCTGAGCACAGGCGGCTCCATTATCCGCTTCGGCTATGGCCTTGAGCTGATACTCGGCTACTGTGCCGATGAGCTCATAGGCAAAGACATATCTTGTCTTTTCCCGCCCGCGCTCGCCGGGCAGTACAGGTCGTTGATAGACTCCGCCCGGGCCTCCCACGCCATCTCAGGCAGCAAGATCAAGATACTAAAAAAAGACGGCAGCCTTACCGATATATATCTCTCCATATACCCGTTAAGGAGCCCGAGCGGGGAGGTCTATTCCTTCATCCTTACTTTCAGCTCGGAGGTAAATACAGAGGTCCCGGTAATCCTTTCGGACGAGTTCCAGAGGATATTCAGGTTCTCGAACGACGCTGTCACCATAACGGACAGGGACGGCAATATTATAGACGTGAACAAGGCCTACCTCGACACCTACGGGTACGAAAGGGAAGAGGTGCTCGGGAAAAACCCCCGGATATTGCAGTCGCAGCACTCGAAAAAGGAGCTTTACGAGAGGATGTGGAGGGATATCCTCGACCCGCGCAAGGGCTTCTGGAGGGGGGAGATAATAAACCTTACCAAGGACGGCGTTGAGGTCCCCATGCTCCTTTCCATCAACGCCATAAAGGACGCTCAGGGAGAGATAAAGAACTTCTTGTGCATCGCCTTCAACATGTCGAAGCAGAAGGAGCTCGACAGGTTGCGGCGGCTATACATCGACCATATCATCCACGATATCAGGGGGCCGCTTACGACCATAATGGCGAACGCCGAGCTCTTATTTTCGAAGCTCGCCGCGAACATCCCTGAGAAGGAGAGGAGGAAGCTTGAGGTCATTATCTCCTCGTCAAGGAGGATAGACAGCATGGCGGCCGACATACTCGATTACAGCCGCGCTCAGGCGGGCAAGGTCGCTCTTAAGAAGAGCAGGGTGAGCATGTCGAAGGTCTTAAGGGAGGCGTTCCTCCCCTTCGAGAACTCGGGCAAAAGGCTCATGCTCAACGGCTCCCCATACCACGAGGGCGCGATAGGGGATAAAGAGATACTCGCTGACGAGGATAAGCTTAAAAGGGTGATATATAACCTTTTGAGCAACGCCACGAAGTACGCGGCCTCGGAGGTAAAAGTGGAGACCGAGTTTACAGACGACTGGCTTAAGTTCACCGTATCCGATGACGGCAAGGGGATTTCCGCTTTGGAAGCGGAGAGGATATTCGAGGCGTTCTACCAGACGGAGGAGGGCATAAAGACCGGGGGCGCGGGTCTCGGGCTGAGCATCGTAAAGACTTTCGTCGAGGCGCACCACGGCAAGGTCTGGGTGGAGCCCGGACAGAAGGGCGCAACCTTCAGGTTCCTGATACCTCATAAGTAGAGGGGCTTGGCCGGGGTTGACTCAATGCCCTGAACCGTGATATGTTAAATTAAATTGAAGCCTGTCTTTGAAATGTAAGGAATAATTATTTTTATTTTCAAATCTCCGAGCCAATACCCCTAAGGGCTTAAGTTCGCCTAAGGGGTTTGGCCGTCAGGGCATGCGCTGGAAACGGCCTTGCCTCCCTTTTATTCGGAAAGGAGATTTTTGATCAGCCAACCTTTCCATGGTTGGTTTTTTTTTGCTTGAAAGCGGGGACGTTATGCGGCTCTTAAAACCTCTTTTAGCTTTTATAATGCTGGCATTCCTGCCGGCCCATGCACTTGGCAACGGCCCTGAAATAACCGTCGCGGCGGCATCTGACTTAACCTTTGCCTTAAAAGAGATAGCGGCCAATTTCGGGAAAGAGGCCGGGGTGAAGGCCGTATTGACCTTCGGGTCTACTGGAATGCTCGCAAGGCAGATAGAGCAGGGCGCGCCTTTCGACATCTTCCTCGCGGCTGACCTAAAATACCTTGAGTCGTTAAAAGAGGGCGGCTATATAGACACTGAAACTATCGAGGTCTATGCGTACGGCAGATTGGCGTTAGCGGTAAATAAGCCATCGTCCATTGAGGTTAAGGAGATAAAAGACCTCCTCAACCCCGGCGTTAAGAGAATAGCCATAGCGAATCCCGCTCACGCCCCTTACGGCAGGGCGGCGGTAGAGGCCCTTAAGTCCTCCGGGGTCTGGGAGGCCGTAAAAGGAAAGCTCGTATTTGGCGAGAATATAAGGCAGGCATTGCAGTTCGTACAGTCAGGCAACGCACCGGCCGGGATCGTCGCGCTTTCGATAGCGGATGTGCCGGAGGTTAAGTTCATGGAGATAGATGTGAAGCTCCATGGGCCCATTGAGCAGGCGGCTGGAGTTGTGGCGGGCTCGAAAGAAAAGGCTCTGGCAGGGCAATTTTTAAGATACATGAAAACCCCGGCATCAAAGGCGATAATGAAGAGATACGGCTTTATAATCCCGGAGGGGAAGTGATGGACCTCTTCCCCCTTTTCCTTACTGTCAAGGTGTCCTTTTTCGCAACGGCCCTTGCGGCCTCGATAGGGCTTTTTTTGGCGTGGGCGATGGCAAAGAGGGAGTTCTTCGGTAAAAATATCCTCGATGTCCTTATAATGCAGCCGCTCGTCATCCCGCCGACCGTGCTCGGCTATTACCTTTTGACGCTTTTCGGGAGATCAAGCCCGCTGGGGGCGTTCTTAGAGGACACTTTAGGGGTCCAGATAGTCTTTACATGGAAGGGGGCCGTGATAGCCTCGATGATCTCGTCCATGCCGCTGTTCGTAAAGCCCGCGAGGGCCTCCCTTGAAAGCGTGGGAAAGGAACTTGAGGACGCGGCAAGGCTTCTGGGAAAGACGGAATTTCAGGTCTTCAAGACGATTACCCTGCCGCTAGCGTGGAGGGGGATAGCGGCAGGGGTCGTCATGGCCTTTGCGAGGGCTACGGGCGAGTTCGGGGCTACCTTGATGATAGCGGGCAATATCCCGGGCGTTACCCAGACCCTCCCCATAGCCATATTCGACGCTGTCCAGAGCGGGGATAACCTCTCGGCCAATCTCCTCGTAGGCGTTATAACGCTCTTTTCGTTCTTAGTCCTCTACGCCGCCAACAGGTTCACGAGGGGCAGGCTATGAACTTGGAGCTATCCTTAAAAAAGGCCCTTAACGGCTTTTCAATAGATGTAAAGCTCAAGCTCGACTCCGAGATGCTGGTGCTGTTCGGCCCGTCCGGGGCGGGCAAGACTTTAATCCTTAAGATGATATCCGGCATGATAAGGCCTGACGAGGGCTGGGTTTCCATCGGCTCAAGGAAGGTCTTTGACTCAGCCGGGGGAATAGATGTCCCGATCCGGGAGAGGAAGGTGGGTTTTCTTTTTCAGGACTACGCCCTTTTCCCGCACATGACCGTATATGAGAACATCGCCTACGGCATCAGCGGGCTTAAAAAAGACGCGATAGGGAAAAAGGTCGGCGAGCTGCTTAATGTCACAAGGCTTACTAACCTCGAGGCGAGATACCCGCATGAATTGTCCGGCGGGCAGAAGCAGAGGTGCGCCCTTGCAAGGACCCTTGCGATAGAGCCGGCTCTTCTTTTACTCGATGAGCCTTTCTCGGCGCTCGACTATCAGGTGAGGGAGAAGCTCAGGGCGGATCTTATAAACATACACAGCATCTACCCCATAACGACCATACTCGTCACCCACGACCTCGAAGAGGCGTTCATGCTGGGCAGAAAGATAGCTGTCGTGAATAACGGGGCTATCGAGCAGGCTGGCGCGCGCGAGGATGTCTTCTACAGGCCCCGCACAAGGGATGTGGCGAGGTTCATGGGGGTAAGGAATATATTTAACGGGAAGGTGGTTTCAGCCGACGGGCCTGAAGTTATAATAACCAGCCCCGATATAGGCGAGATAAAGGCGATGAGGTCTAAAGAAGCCTTGCGGCCCGGGCAGGAGGTCTCCTTCTGCATCAGGCCCGAGGAGATACTTGTTATAAGGCCTGATAGATTAGTGGACGCGAAGGTGCAGGACAATATCCTCGAGGGAGAGATAACTTCCGTGACAGGCAAGGGCTCGACCCAGATACTGTTTTTAAAGGTGGGGCAAGGCGACACGCTCCTTAAGATAGAGCTTCCGAACTTTGTCTTACGGAAGTTAGGGCTTGCCAACGGAAGGCGTATCAGGGTATCATTAAAGAGAGAGAATGTCTGGGTTATACCCTAAAATATAAATGATTTCAACCAGTTAGAAACTTATGGACCACAAGGCGCTGGGGGAGAAAAGCCATTCCACGGATATAGACAGGGAACTTAAGGGCAGGCTTAAGACCTCCGTTACGCTTACCGCTATAATCTTCCTTGTCGAGCTCATAGGCGGGTATCTTACGAACAGCCTTGCCCTTATGAGCGACGCGGCGCATGT
>JAUSLB010000018.1 GCA_030646655.1 Deltaproteobacteria bacterium
GCATCATCAAGCCCTTCAAGATTATGGACCTTTTAGGCCGCGTAGACAAGCTTGTGGCAAGGTCCATAGAAAACAGATCGGAAAAGACCGGGAGAAAAGAGGAGAGGCTCAGGATAGTAGCGGATTGCGAGATATTTAAAGAAGACGGCCGGAGGGTTTTAGCGGCAAAGTCACAGGATGTGTCACTGAACGGCTTAAAGGTAAGATATGCGGGAGGACCGCTTAAACCCCGTACCACGGTACTGGTATCCGTGAAGATGAATTTTTTAGACCTGCTTATCGGGGCGATGATCGTGTGGTCAAAGGCCGTAAGCATGCACGACTCCGTTGCAGGCCTGCGCCTTAATGACCCGATACCGCCGTCATCGCTGTCAGCGTTATCCCGTCTCAACGGAGGGCCCTAAATAAAAATCCTGCTTAGAATCCGAAAAAAAAAGGGGTCACGGCTTTTGCCGTGACCCCTTTTTTACTTTTACATCCTCTTTACCGGACTTAAAACCCAGACCCGCGATGGCTGTTAAGTGATTTTGAAAACGCACAGCGGGCACATTCCCCGCAGTGCGGGGTTAAGCGAGCCGATGGAAAAGGGAGGTTCTTCCTTTTGAACCGTAAAGCCCGGAACGATCCTAAAAAAGCTTAAAGCAGATAAGCTCACCTTAATATTTATTTATGCACCTCTGCCGCCTCTGCTGTTTTTGAGACCAGCTCAGCCTCGTGGGCCTTCTCGTAGTCGGCTTTGGTCCTTGTCCTCGGGTACTCAGGCGCGGGCTCCGGCTTTATGGGCTGGAACCTCTTTGTCTGCACCATATGGGGGTTATGGCACTCGGTGCAGACCCACCACCTCTTTTTCCCGCCCTTTGCCCATTGGCCTATCCTTTTCCCGTGTACCCCAACCCTCCAGTCGCCATAGACCTCGCCGTGGCATTTGCCGCAGAGCTTCTGGGGCTGGTTGAAGCTTACCGGTTCGCCCTTGTGGTTAATGAGCGTGTCGCGGTTGGTCGGGTTGTGGCAGTCAAGGCACCAGAACGCGCCCCTGCCGTGCTGAAGGCTCAGCGAATCAGGCACTATGTCCTGATGCATCATAAGCTGGCGGGGCTTTTTACTCGCCGGGTAGGGGACCATCTTACCGTTATGGCAGCTTGTGCACGGCAAAAAATACTTAAGCTGCTTTGTCCTCGGCTTTACGACCGCTTCCTCATTGGAATAGGCGCCCTCTACAGGCATAGGCCCAATAGGCTCTGTCAAGTTTAAGGGGTCCCCGAACCATAATACCGCGTGTGTCGTCTTTGAACATTTTACGTTCGTTACCCCGGGCTTGATCTCTTTTTTCTCGACTGTGGAATACGCCTCCCTGCTCTCGAAACACTCGGCGGGCTCATCGGCGGGCCGAGGCTCCTTTGCGTAAGCAGGGCCTGCGATAAGGGCGGAGATGCAGAGGATAATCGCCGGGAGCGTCTTATTGAGGGCCTCCCCTCTTTTGACCCTTTGGGAAAGGAGGCCGGGGGCCCACGCCTCTGAAAGCCTGACCTCCCCGAGAAGGACGCCTATCGAGCCCTTTGAGAGCACGGTAAAGACAAAGAGCCCGGCGGCCCAGTACCCGGCGGTGTTGATGATCTCTATGGCAGAGGGCGTGTATTCGGAGAACTCGCCTATGGGCGTCGGGATAAAGGCGGGCACCACAAGCCCCATGCCTTTGTCTATCCACACCCCTGCAAAAGTAAGGACGCACCCGAGCGGGAGCCAGAAGGAATGGTCCCTCCTAAGCTTAGGGATGAGGAGTATTATAAAAGCGGCAATAAGAAGGACTACCGAAGTCCAGTACCAGATCACAAGCGAATAGAAGCCGTGCTTCCCGAACATAAGGTACTGCAGGGAGAACGAATGCTCCGTTGACAAGTAAAGCTCTGTGACGACCTCCGAGAGGCTCAAAAAGATAGCGATCCCTAAGCACCATGTCACTATCTGAGAGAGCAGGTCAAGGGCCTCGTCGGCGACATTGAGCTTCGTGTTTTTCCTTATTATAAGGAACGCCACGATTATCATCGAGGGCCCCGCGGCAAATGCGGTCGTGATGAACTTTATCGGCATCATCGATTGGAACCACATCGGCCTTGCGGGCAGCGTGTTGATGAGGAAGGCCGTCACCGTATGGATGGACAGCGCCCACGCGATGGAGACATAAACGAGCGGCATGTAGAAGGCCTTGTTCAGCTCACGGCCCGTATATTTTTTAAAAAGATAGTAAAAGGCGGCTATGAGGTTAAGGGTGAGATAGCCGTTTATGACTATTACGTCCCATGTCAGCATCGATCCCGGCCAGTTGAATATCCCCACTACAGGCATCATGTGCCAGAACCTGTCCGGGCGGTTCATATGGGCCACTATGAAGAGGAGCACCATGAAGACCGCCGAGATCGCGAGCATCTCGCCGATGACGACTATCTCTTTCAATTTCTTGTGGTGATAGACATACGAAGGGAATACCACAGTGACCGAGGCGGCGGCCACGCCCACAAGGAAGATGAACTGCGCCTCATACAGCCCCCAGCTCACCTGATCGTTATAGTTGGTCACTATCATCCCGTTTACAAGCTGGAGGTAAGTGCCTAAGAACATCGGGAGCATGATGAGGCATAGGAAGCCGAGCCACACGTAGTACCTCCTGCCGCCCATTAAGGCATATACCCAAAAATCTATACCGAACTTTATAAAGTTCTTCATAGTTAGCCCCTCAATCTATAAAGTAGAAAAATTTTGGATATGTGTTCTGCTCGGCCTTGAGCCTGAAGACCTTCTTTCTCTCAAGCACCTTCCTCACCTCGCTGTCCGGGTCGAGGAGGTTGCCGAATTTTCGCGCCCCGACCGGGCAGGCCTCCACGCAGGCAGGGTACCTACCCTTCCTTGTCTTCTGCAGGCAGAAGGTGCATTTCTCCACAACCCCCATCATCCTCGGGCGGTTGCCGAGGTAATGGGTCACGGGGTTCAATTCCTTTTTAGGCAGGTTCGGCTCTCCCCAATTGGAGCGCCGTGCCCAGTACGGGCACGCGGCCACGCACATCCTGCACCCGATGCACCAGTTATAGTCTATCACCACTATGCCGTCAGGCTCCCTGTAGGTCGCCCGCGACGGGCAGACCTTCACGCACGGGGGCTTTTCGCACTGCATGCACTGCACAGGGAAGTAGAAAAATCCCTTCTCAGGCACTTCGGGAGGCTCGTAGTAGTGCTCCCCCTCGAGCGTTACCCCCGCGGCCTCCCCGGCAAATGCCCCGGCCCTGGTGTAATCGGCGGTATTCTTCTTATTCATGTGCTCAGGGGCGAAGCTCCCCTTCTCCATCTGTATGACCCTTATCCAGTGGATCTCGGAGTTGTAGCGCGACTGATTATTCTCCTTCGCGCACGCGTAGACGCATCTTCTGCACCCGATGCACTTCTGGATGTTCAGCGCATAGCCGAACAAAACCCCTTCCATCGCCGGAGTGCCGTCCACGGTTACTTTCTGTCCGTACTCTTCGGAATACCTCTTCTCAAGCCTCTCTATAGCCGCTTTCTTCTCGTCGTCTGACATGAGGCGGTAGTTTTTCTGGAGCCATTCGCCCCATGTGGCCCTTGCCTCTGCCTCCCCTTCCGTCAAAACTTCCGCGCCGGCTGCAAGTGCGGCCGCGCCTAACGCGCCTTTAGCCATATCTTTAAGGAATTCCCTGCGCGGGCTCTTTTTTTCCTCTTTTTCCTTCAGATCCTTATCTTTTTCGTCTTTGGACATGGTTTAGCCTCTTTAGGATTTAATGTAATAGGGCTTATTTAGCGGCTTCAAATACCTTTACCAGCTCTTCTTTCTCCGCCTTGCTCATAAGTACGAGTTTTTTTCCTCTCAAGGCCTGCCCGGCCCTGAGCTCATCGGCATCGTATATCCTCTGATTGTCAGCTTTGATGAGGGCTTCAGTCGCCTCTTTGGCAACCTTTGCGGTCACTGCTACGGCAAGGCCTGAGGCGAGGGCTGTTTTAAGGAAACCGCGCCTTGAGGTATGCCTTTCGGCCTTGTTTTTGGGGCTGTCATTTACGGCATCTATTGGCCTGTCTTTTTTATCCGACATCTCGGTACCTCCTCTTTAGTCTTAGAAAGGTGTTAGTTTTTATTATGTTTGATTGGAAGGACGGATGGGTGCGGCATGGGGGTCAAGGGGGTTGCGCCAGGTTTTCCGGTAAAGAAGAATTAAAGGCATTCAGGCTTAAAGGCCTAAATCTATCGGGAGGGTCACTGTTGTCCATATCCAAGATTTGTCCATTATCGTCTAAATCTTAGAAAAAAGGATTATGCGTGAACTTTTTATTCGCGGTGAGAATATTTATGCGGTGATTATAATTATATTTATATCCGCCATACGGTGAAATGTCAAGATATTATCTTTAGTCATGTGGTGAAATGACGAAGTATTTAAGCCTCTTGCGAAGGGAAAAAGGCTCATCCCTCTCCCGATAAAAATTGCGGATTACTGAGCTATAACGCGCGTCTTTTCTGGCGCGGACATGATGATAACCGCTTTAGTGTTCAATCCTCTTGGATTTTGAGATTATCGCCCTCCCGTGAATTTCAGGCCACCCTCTTCTTTTTTCCCACCCGCCCGGCTTTAAAAACACTTCTCTTTAAATCTTTGGCTAAGCCCTGCATTAACCTCCGGTTAATCCTTTATAAACAAAAATTGTTCTTTTTCCTGACCTCTGCGTCAGGACGAAAATAAAAATGCTCACATATTCACATATATGCTGCGCTTTTTATTTCCACCCTTCCTTGACTTCTGAAAAAATTCCTAATTTTTAGAGGCAGCGGGGTAGAGGGTATTTGGGTGGAGGATACGGGAAGCGGCCGAGGAAAAGCGTCGCGCTCGTTCTTATGAGGAGCGGCTACATGGACATAAAAGAGATAATCTCAGGGCCGTGGGGCAGAAGGCTTAATAAGCCTCACTTCCTCTGCCACATGCTGTCAAGGAGCTTTTTAAGCCCCTCAAGCTTTTTCTTCATGTCACTTGTCACTGCGGCCCCTTCCGCTGAATCCGAGATAACGGTCGGCGTAAGGAGTATTATAAGCTCGGTCTTACTT
>JAUSLB010000214.1 GCA_030646655.1 Deltaproteobacteria bacterium
TTGTAGAGGCTCAGGTAAAATGAACCTCCCCGCAGCAAGCTGCGGAGTATCGAAGACCACTACGGCTGAAAAAGTCTCGAAGCAAGCTTCGGGGGATTGAACCCTCAGTGAGGGATTAAAGGATAGTCAGAGCGAAAGACATGTCATTATACGAACTCTGCATAAAAAGGCCCGTATTCGCTACGATGCTCATAATGAGCCTCGTAGTGCTCGGTCTCGCCTCATACAGGGAATTGGGCGTTGACATCTTCCCCAAGGTAGACCTGCCCACAGTGACCATCACCACAAGGCTTGATGGCGCAAGCCCTGAAGAGATCGAGAGCCAGATAACGAAGAGGATAGAAGAGGTCGTAAATACCATTAACGGCATCGATGAGCTCCGCTCAACGACCATCGAAGGCCAGTCGCAGATATTCGCCACCTTCCTCCTTGAAAAAAATATCGATGTAGCCGCCAACGAGGTTAGGGAGAAGGTCTCTACCATCTTATCCCAGCTCCCGCCCGGGACGGATTCGCCTGTTATAGAGAAGTTCGACCCCGACGCCTCGCCCATAATGTCCATAGTCATCTCTGGGAAGAGGAGCGCCCGCGAGGTGACCGAGATAGCGGATAAGAAGATAAAAAGGCAGCTCGAGGTCATAAAGGACATAGGCGCGATAACGCTCGTCGGCGACAGGAAAAGGGAGATACAGGTAGTCATAGACCCCAACAGGCTCTCCGCCTACAACCTCTCGATCATAAGCGTGAAAGAGGCCTTGAGGAGGCAGAATGTCGAGGTCCCCGGAGGCAGGATTACCTGGGAGGCCCGCGAGGAGGGCTTAAGGACGATGGGCAGGATCGAGAAGGTCGGGGACTTTAACGACCTTATCGTAGCGGATTACAAGGGCGCTCCCGTGCGCATAAAAGACATAGGCTACGCCTTGGACAGCGAAGAAGAGCCGAGGACCCTATCCCGCCTCGACGGGAATAACGCGGTATCAGCCCTTATAAGGAAGCAGTCAGGGACGAATACCGTCGCTGTCGTCCAAAGGGTAAAGGATAAGCTCATTGAGGTGCGCTCAACGCTCCCGTCCGACATCCAGATAGAGATCGTCACAGACCAGTCGAAATTCATAAAAAAATCGGTGTCTCAGGTAGAGGAGCACTTAGTCCTCGGCTCGATACTCGCAAGCTTAATAATACTCTTTTTCATAAAGAACCTTAGGACGGCGTTTATCGCCGCCCTCGCCATCCCATCGTCCATAATCGGCACTTTCACGCTCCTGAGATACATGGGCTTTACGCTCAACAACATGACCCTCCTTGCCTTATCCGTGTGCACAGGGATAGTCATAGACGACGCTATTATAGTCCTTGAGAACATCTACAGGCACATGGAGGAGGAGAACAGAGGCCCGGTTGAGGCCGCCATCCACGGCACAAAAGAGATAGCCCTCGCTGTCATGGCCACGACCCTTTCTCTCGTGGTCATATTCCTCCCTGTCGCCTTCATGTCAGGCCTTGTGGGGAGGTTCTGGAAGAGCTTCGGTCTAACGGCCACATTCGCCATAATGATCTCGCTCCTCGTGTCCTTTACCCTTACCCCCATGCTCTCTTCAAAGCTCCTTAAGCGGAAAGAGGCGGGAAAGGCATCGAGGGGAGGGTGGTTCTATACCAAGATGGAGGCGGGGTATCTGGGGATCCTCAGCTGGTGCCTGAGGCACAGGATTGTAGTTATACTCGCCGCAATAGCGCTCCTTTATTCCATCGTCCCCCTCGGCAGGCTCGCGAAGTCCGAGTTCATTGTCGACGATGACATGAGCGAGTTCGAGATAATCGTCGAGGCACCTCCGGGCTCCTCCCTGCAGAAGAGCGACGAGATACTCAAGTCCATCGAGGCGGAAATAAAAAAGACGCCTGAGGTCGTCCACATCTTCACGAATATCGGCGTAAGGGGCCAGTACCTCTCGAACGTCACTGACGCGTCCATCTACGTGGGGCTCAGGCCCTTGAACGAGCGGGCAAGGAGCCAGCAGGAGATAATGCAGGAGACGAGGGGGGTCCTTAAAAAATTCTCAGGCCTCAGGATAAGCATCCAGACCATAAACCTCATCTCAGGCGGAGGGTTCCGCGCAACACCCTTTAACCTCATAATAAGGGGGCCTGAGCTGAGCAAGCTCGACGAGTATTCGGGGACTCTAATAAAGAACCTCAAATCGATCTCCGGCTTCGTCGATACCGACACGGGCCAGGCGCTCCGCCATCCTGAACTGCAGGTGCATATCGACAGGAAGAAGGCGTCGGACCTTGGGGTAAAGGTCGAAGCGATCGCCTCGAGCCTGCGCACGATGGTCGGGGGCGAGAAGGTCACGCTGTACAGGGAAGGCGATGAGCAGTACAACGTAAGGTTGCGGCTTAAAGAGGACTACCGTAAGGACGCATCCGCTATAGAAGAGCTGACCGTCCCTAATAATCAGGGCAGGCTCGTTAAGCTCAACAACTTCGCTACAATCACCCCCGGCATGAGCCCGGGCCAGATTGACAGGTTCTCTCAGGAGCGCCAGATAACGGTGATATCGAACCTCTATAACAAGCCCCTCGGAGAGGCTATTTCGGATTCAAACCAGACGATAAAAGAGATGAACATGCCGGCCGAGTACTCTACCGCCTACCTCGGCAGGGGCAAATTGATGGCCGAGGCGTTCTATAACTTCTTCATAGCCTTTATCCTAAGCCTCCTTTTCGTATACATGGTCCTTGCCGCGCAGTTCGAGAGCTTCGTCCACCCGGTTACGATAATGGTATCGATATTCTTGAGCATCCCGTTCGGCATCCTGAGCATAATACTCGCGAACAACACGATCAACATATACAGCGTCATGGGCATGTTCGTCCTTATAGGGGTTGTCAAGAAGAACGCCATCCTTCAGGTCGACTATACCAACACGCTTCGGGCAAAGGGCATGGATAAGTTCGACGCGCAGATGCTCGCCAACAAAGTAAGGCTCCGCCCCATCCTCATGACGACGCTTGCGATAATCGCGGGCATGCTCCCCATAACGTTCAGTAAGGGCGACGGCTCAGCATCGAGGGCGTCGATGGCCATCGTCATCGTGGGCGGGCAGGCGCTCTGCCTTCTTGTAACGCTCGTGGTCATACCCGTAGTCTATTCCTCGTTCGATGACCTTCGGGGCTTAAAGTTTTTAAGGAGCTTGAGCTACCCTGCCTTCCTCCGGAGAAAGGCGCATTAACAATACCCTCCCTTGACAACGCCCCCCTGCTGGTAAAGACTTTAGCAGGTTGCTTCAAGCCGCAGCCTGTTATGCAATCCATGGAAGGATTGCCTCTGGATGCTCGCCAGCTCACGAAGTGATAAGGCGAGCTATATAAATGTTATTTTCCTTGCCAGACACAATCCAGTAACTGTTGAACGGATTGTGCAATTGCGAGACTAAAAAAGTCGAGCAATTTGTAAGATTTGGACGGAGGCAGTCCGGCCAAATCGTTGTTGAAAAAGTCCAGGACGGACTTTTTCAGCATCCTGTTTGATATCCGGAGGGCGCATGAGGCTGCTCTTTGTCGGGGATGTGATGCTGGGAAGGCTCGTAAACAGGGAGCTTAGAAGGAGGCCGCCCGAGTACCCTTGGGGCGATACGCTGCCTGTATTCAAAGAGGCTGACTTAAGGTTCTGCAACCTCGAATGCGCAGTCTCGGACAGGGGCCGGCCATGGTCAGCCACCCCCAAGGCATTCCACTTCCGCACAGACGCCGGGAACATAGAGGCCCTTAAAGCGGCGGATATAAACGCGGTATCGCTTGCAAACAACCACACGCTCGACTTCGGGTACGAGGCGCTCGAAGATACCCTGGAGATACTCGACAAGGCGGGGATAGCGCGCGCAGGCGCGGGCAAAGATATAGAGGAGGCTTCGAGCCCGGCTTATCTAATCTTAAGCGGTAAAAAGATAGCCTTTGTCGCCTTTACGGACAACGAGCCGTGGTGGGAGGCCGGGCAGGGACAGCCGGGCATATTCTATGTCCCTGTAGACACGAAGGACTGGCGCGCAAGGCTCCTCTTTGAAAAAGTAAAAGAGGCACAGAGGAAGGCAGACCTTGTAGTAGTATCCGCCCACTGGGGGCCGAACTGGGGATACCGCCCGGCTCTAGAGCATATCCCTTTCGGCCACGCCCTTGTGGAAGCCGGGGCAGGGGTTGTATTCGGCCACTCATGCCATGTATTTCAGGGGATAGAGGTCTATAAGGGAAGCCCCATCATTTACAGCTCCGGGGACTTTATAGATGATTATGCCGTAGCCGAGATTGAGAGGAATGACGAGTCCTTCATATTCTCGGCTGAGTTCGAGGAAAGCCGTTTTACCGGCATGGCCCTTATACCTACTGTAATAACGGGATTCAAGGCTGAGCTTGCACCCAGCCCGAGGGCAGAGCTCATCTCGGCAAAGATGAAGAACCTATGTTCGGAGTTCAATACCTCAACCGAATGGCCGGAGGATGAGAAAAGGCTTAAAATACTCTTGGGAAGGGGTTAAACCCCTTGCTTTTTTTATGATGAAAATCATATAATATTAAGTGTTTATAGGTTATATTATATAAAACAAAGGAGGACAATTGCGATGCCTGAAAACATAAACGGCAATATGACCACAGGCGAAGTGACCACGAGATGGCCGTCCACCAAAGAGGTCTTCACAAGGCACTTCGGCTCCGGCTGCTTCACATGTCCGGCGTTCGGCGGGGAGCCGATCTCAATGGCCTGCACCATGCACTCGACTGACATAAATATGTTCGTAAGCGAGCTTATAGAGGCGGCCAAGAGGGACGAAGCGGCTCAGTAGCCGATTATAATAAAAGAGCTTTCATTCCGTAACGGGGCGGCATCTCACCGTCCCGTTTCTTTTCTCCCCTGAAATAATTCCTAAAGATTTACCTTATTTCATACCCCTGAAATAGTTGTTTCAGCGATGGAAAATGTTTCTCATGTGATACATTTTGATAACTATTTGATTTTTAAGATATTTTTCTGAAATTAGCTTTATTTGTTTCATAAATGAACATGAGTGCGGGTTCCGCAATCTAAGTTATTTTGAAGAGATGAAAATTTTTCCTAATAAAATCAGTAGGTTAATTGATTTTTTGAGGTTTGGCACGGGTCTTGTATATATAGCAAGACAGAACTGCTAAAGCCGGATTAGCAGGTTGCTTCAAGCCGCAACCTGCTACGCAATCCATGGAAGGATTGCCAAATTGCGAGACCGAAAAGTCAAGCAATTTGTAAAATTTGGACGGATTCACTCCGGCCAAATCGTGGCTGAAAAAGTCCAGGACGGACTTTTTCAGCATCCTGTTAGATAACAGGCTCTCCGAATGGGAGGTGAGCAGGATGGAAAACTGGAAGGAAGGGATAATCGAGATATTCTTGGCGATCTTTTGCGCATCAATCGAGCTTGTCATTCATACGCCGGGGGTTTAGGGAAAGGATGGAAGAGAGGGCATTAATTATATTCGAGGTTTTCTTAAATTTTGCGATAACAGGCTCAAAAGGGGGCAATAAAGATGAAGACAATGGCAAATGAAGTAAAATTATTCTGGACGATCGAGGGCTTTGCCCTTTTTATGGGGATGCTGGGCCTTGTGGCGCTCGTGATGGCTCAATCCGGAAGGGGGATCTTTTAAGGGCTTGTTAAGGGTCCCCGGAAAAAGAGTAAAAAAGGTGATGTTTTTAACGTCTCTTTAATATATGGGTAGATATAATGGGGCTGTAATAAAGGAAAGGGGGATATAAAAATGAAGAAAGATAAACTTCTGCATATAATCGAGATAGTAGCGCACCTTGCGATAGTAATAACGATAGTATCGGCCGTAGCCCGGCTGTAACC
>JAUSLB010000038.1 GCA_030646655.1 Deltaproteobacteria bacterium
AGGCCTCAGGCGGTGTCGCATACCTTTTCTAACAGGATGTATTGCCTATCAGGTTGCGGCTTGAAGCAACCTGATAAAGGCATCACTTAAACCCCGCCCCCCTCCCTAAAGGGAGGGGGGCGGAGGGAGGGATAACAATGAGGATCCTTCTATCTGTACTGATAATCCTTTTATCCTTCACGCCCTCATGGGCCCTGGACAAGAAGGCGCTTGAGGCGGCGGGCATTCAGGAATTGGATCAGGACGCCCCTGATTTCACGCTCGTTGATAAGGAGGGGCGGTCCATTAGCCTAAAAGGCCTGAAAGGCAATATCGTATTGCTCCATGTCTGGGCCACATGGTGCAAGCCCTGCAAGGAAGAGTTCCCCTTGTTCGAAAAACTCTATCAGGAGTTTAAGGGTAATGGCCTCGTATTCCTTCCCATAGCCATAGACGCGAGGTCTACTCAGGAAGAGTTAGACTCGTTCGCAAGAGGGCTTGGGGCGAGCTTTCCGGTCTATCTCGCCAATAAGGGCAGGATTACCGGTAGATACTGGACATGGGGAGTGCCTGTAACTTATCTTATAAATAAAAAGGGCGCGATAGCCGGCAGGGCCATAGGCCCGAGGGACTGGGGCTCCGAGGGGATGAAAGGCATAATAAAGGAACTGCTTAAAGAGAGCTCTGATTAATCCACTATCCCGATGGCGATATCCATCACGTTCGTGCCTGTAGGGCCTGTAATAAAGAGGCTATTCAGCTTTTTGAAAAAATTATAGGAGTTATTCTCTTTAAGGAACTTAAGCGCGTCAATCCCCTCCCTCTCAGCCCTCTTTACGGTAGATGGGTCCGCAAAGGCCCCGGCTGCGTCGGTCGGCCCGTCCGTGCCGTCCGTTCCCGCTGAAAGGACTGTAATCCCTTCCGCTCCTTCGAGCTCAAGGGCGGCTGCGAGCGCGAACTCCTCGTTCCTCCCCCCGAGCCCTTTTCCCTTTACCTTAAGGGTTGTCTCCCCGCCCATGAGCAGACAGCAGGGCGGCCTTATCGGGTTTCCGCTCCTTTTTACCTCTTTTAAAAATGACGCGAAAAACTTAGCCGCCTCAATCGTGGGGCCTGTTATTGAGGACGAGAGTATTAAAGCCCTGTAGCCGAGCGATCGGGCCTTCCCCTTCGCGGCCTTGAGGGCGGTAGAGTTGTTGGCGATTATTATATTATCACAATACTTAAAGGCCCGGTCTCCGGGCTTCGGGGTCTCTTCTATCCTGCCGGACGCGCCCATTTTTAAAAAAGAGGTTACATTAGGGGGCGTCTTTTTCATAAGCCCGTATTTTTTTATTATCTTGAGGCAGTCCGTGTATGTGGTTGGATCAGGGGCTGTGGGGCCTGAGGCGATCGAGGAGATATCGTCTCCTACTACATCCGAGATTATGAGCGTAATAACCCGCGCCGGATAGGCGGCCTCCATAAACCGCCCGCCTTTTATTTTAGACAGATGTTTCCTTACTGCGTTTATCTCCTGAATCGGAGAGCCTGAGTTAATAAGGAGTTTTGTGAGCCTCTTTTTGTCCCCAAGGCTGATAGCGTTTACGGGCGCCGGCAAAAGGGCGGAAGCGCCGCCTGATAGGAGGAAGATGATGAGGTCTCCTCTTCCGGCGGCTTTTGCCGTCTTTAGTATCTCCCGCGCTCCCATAAGACCGTTCCTGTCGGGTATAGGATGGCCTGCCTCGATTGACTTAATGTATTTAAGCTCAAGGCCGTGGCCGTATTTTGTGACTATGAGGCCGCCTTTTATAAGGCCGCCGAGCGCGTCCTCCGCGGCCTTTGCCATAGAAGGGGCCGCTTTGCCGGAGCCGATTACATAGATATTTTTGATTGACCTCAGGTCTAAGGAGAGGTGGGCTATCCTTAATTTATTCGAAAGGATCAGGTTTGCTTTTACAGCCTTGTATGGCGACGCGGAGCTGAGGGCGGCCTTAAAGACCTCTTCAGCCGCCCTCTTAGGGCCTTTGCGCCTAACCGTTGTCATAGCCGTTGGTTATAGGCATCCTCCTGTCTTTTCCGAGGGCCCTTGGGGTGATTTTTACGCCGGGAGGAGCCTGCCTCCTCTTATATTCGCTCTGGTCCACCATCCTTACGACCCTGCTTACGAGCGGCTTTTTAAAGCCCATTGCCGCTATCTCCTCAAGGCTTTTATCCTCTTCGACATAGGCCTTTAAGATCTTATCGAGCATACCATAAGGGGGCAGCGTGTCCTGGTCCGTCTGTCCGTACTTAAGCTCCGCCGTTGGAGCCTTTACCAAGACCCGTCCGGGTATAATGGTTTTGCCGGCAAGCTCATTCACCTTCCTTGACACATCATAGACAAGGGTCTTCGGCACATCCTTTATTACCGCGAACCCGCCTGCCATGTCGCCGTACAAGGTCGCGTAGCCCACGCTCATCTCGCTCTTGTTGCCTGTTGTAAGCACGAGCCAGCCGAACTTGTTAGAAAGCGCCATAAGGATATTGCCGCGTATCCGGGCCTGAATGTTCTCTTCGGTTGTATCCTCTTTCCTGCCTTTGAAGGCGGGCTTCATCATCTTAAGATAACCTTCGAACGCGTCGTTCATGGGGATCGTCAAAAGCTCTATCCCGAGGTTGGAGGCGAGCTCTTCAGCGTCCTCGCGGCTGGCTGCCGAGCTGTACTTCGAGGGCATGAATACGCATGTAATATTTTCGCTTCCGAGCGCCAAAGAGGCCACCGACGCGACAAGGGATGAGTCTATACCTCCGCTAAGTCCCACCACCACGTGCTTAAACCTGTTCTTATAAACATAGTCGCGCGTGCCGAGGACAAGGGCCTTTAATACCTCCTCGACCGCCTCAGGCCTCTCTGCCGTCCTTCGGGGCAAAGGCCTCTTTTTAAACCTCTTTGCGAGAGGGGGGAGGGTAATCTCATTTAATTCGATCTTCGTCTTCCTCTTTACCTCCCTCCTCCTCGGGTCGTGGAGGCGCGCCATAACGGTAGCTTCCATATTGAGGTCCTCTGATATAAGGTCCTCCTCGAAGGCCTTGCCCCTCGCGATAATATGCCCGCCCTCGTTTATTATCATGCCCTGACCGTCGAAGACGAGCTCGTCCTGCCCGCCGACCATATTGTTGTATGCGATTATGACCTCGTTGTCCATCGCCCTCGTTACGAGCATCTCTTCCCTTATCCACGGTTTCCCGGTATGGAAGGGAGAGGCGTTTATGTTCACTATCACCTCGGCGCCCGCAAGCGACTGATCCCTTGCAGGGCCTTCGGGGTACCAGATGTCCTCGCATATCCCCAATCCGATGGTGATCCCGTTCAGGATGAAGTTCATGGGCGTGGTGCCTGCCTGAAAATACCTCTGCTCGTCAAAGACGCCGTAATTAGGGAGGAACATCTTGTGGTAGACGGCCGCGACCCTGCCGTCGTGTATTATGGCGGCGGCGTTATATATATCCGCCTTCTTGTCCACGAACCCGACTATGGCGGTAATGCCGCGCACCTTTTTACTTAATCTCTTCAGCGCGTCGATATTGTCGTCAATGAACTTGGGCTTTAATAAGAGGTCTTCAGGAGGATAGCCCGTGAGGCACAGCTCCGGGAAGATGACGAGGTCTGACCCACACCTCTTCGCCTCTTCAACAGAGGAAAGGATCTTCCCCGCATTGTCGGCGAGCGCGCCGACCGTGGTATTAATCTGCGCCATTGAAAGCCTTAAGCTTCGCATACCTTAGAGATTATCAAAAGGATAATTGCGTGTAAAGGGGAGAAAGGGAGGAGCCTTTCGGCCAAAGCTTTAAATTTTTTCCTTATTCTACAGGCCGTAGGGTGCAGCGGTCATCAGATGGAGGGGGGATGGAGGGTGCTTGCGCACGGCAAATTCCTAAACCGCGTATTTTAATGAACCTCCCCGCAGCAAGCTGCGGAGTATCGAAGACCTCTCTGCTGAAAAAGTCTCGAAGCAAGCTTCGGGGAATTGAACCCTCAATGAGGGATTAAACGGCTCTTTATGCAAAAATAGGTTCGCACTATCCATCCCTCTGCTTTACAACCCTTTGCATAAAGATTATAATCAGCATTTATATCCTTATGGCGAATAACCCCCACGCACTTTTCGGAAAGGCTGAAAGGAAGAGGCAGCTCTCCAAGTTCCTCGAGGCGATCCCGCTTTATCTGGAGGCGAAGAGGCTCGCCCCTCTTGATAAGGAGCTTAGGAGCGCATGTTATTTTTCGCTCGGCGACACATACAGGATGGTCGGCGAGTTCACAAAGGCCGGTAGGTGCTACATAGAGGCGCACGGGCTCGTAACGAGGCTCGGGGACGAGGTAAAGGCGCTTGACGCGCTCGTGGGATTGGGCCTGAGCCAGAGGGCGACAGGCAACTTTAAGGACGCGCTTATTATTTTCGATAAGGCCCTAAAAGGGTATAGGAAACTAAACGACATGGGCGGGGAGGCCTTCACGCTGTGGGCGCGCGCCGGGGCGCTTCGGATAAAAGGCGACCTTAAGGGCGCGCTCAAGGGCTTTAAGGAGGCGAAGGCGATATTCAGCCGCCTCCGTGATAAAAGCGGCGTAGGATATTGCCTTACAGGCCTCGGCGGGGCTTCGCGCGTTTTTGGCAAGCCCCTTGACTCATACAGGCATTATACAGAGGCCAACAAAGCCTTTCGGGGATTGAGGGACACGTTCGGGGTAGCTTACTCGTATTGCGGCATAGCGAACTCGTTAAGGATGCAGGGCGATTTTAAAGGCTCCCTGTCTTTTTTCAGGAAGGCAAAGGAGAACTACAGGAAGATAGGAGACAAGGTTAGCTACGCCTATACGCTCTGGGGCGAAGGAAGCTCCTTTCAGATGATCGGCAATGATAAGACGGCGTTAGAGGACTTCAAAGAGGCCCAAAAATTATTCAGGCGGACAAAGGACAGGAGGGGGCTTATCTATTGCCTCCTGTCTATCGGACAGCTCGAGTTTAAGGCAACCCCTAAAAAAGGGATCAAAAAACTCCAGCTTGCCTTTGACAGGGCAAAAGCGCTCGGCTTGGGGGTCGAAACACTCTACGCAAGCGCCCTTTTAAGGGCGGCTAAAAAAGGCCCGGGGTCTTTGCCCCTCAATCTTGCGTAATCATTTGCCGAGCACGGGCAGGCTCAGCAAGGCAGCAAGGCAAGCAGATTTAAAAGATGCTGCCATTCACTCCGGCCAAATCGCGGTTGAAAAAATATTAGCAGTTTGCGGAAAAACTCGAAGATTGTTCAGGCTGCTGAAAAAGATCCAGATGCGAGGCGTCGAGAAGCGAGGAACAAGGCGTAGTTAGCCACTACGCCGCAGTGACGAGCTTTGATGCCAACGAAGCAGATGGACTTTTTCAGCAGCCTGTTAGTGAGCGAAAATGCCGGATAGCGTACATTATAAAGCGACAGATGAGGAGCAGGCGCCGGCTTTACAGAAGGCGCCGGTCCTCGACAGGTTTATCGCTAAATTCATCGACCTCCTCATTATGGGCGCGTTCTTCGCCTTCCCGACCGCCGTAGGGCCGCTCGCAGGCACGGCCTACATACTCATATCCGACGGGCTTAAAGGCGGGCAGAGCCTCGGGAAAAAGGCAATAGGGCTTAAGACAATTTCAATCCCGACAGGCCAGCCCTGCGATTTTAAGCAATCGATAATAAGGAACGCCGTATTCGGCGTGCTCATCGCCATATACTTCCTGCTTGGCTGGATACCTTATGTGGGCAAGGCCGCGGTCTTCCTCGCTTGGGCGGCTGTGACCGCTATAGAAATGATACTCGTATATGCGGACGAGTCCGGGGCGCGTTTCGGCGACAGGATCGCAGGAACTGCGGTAATTGACGCAAGGGGCCGCTTTTAAGCCGCCTGCCTCCTTTTAAGCCTAAGGGCGGCTGAGTTTATGCAGTACCGCTTTCCGGCAGGGGGCGGGCCGTCATCGAAGACATGGCCGAGGTGGGCGTCGCACCCGTTGCAGAGAACTTCAGTCCTTCTCATAAAGAGCTTATTATCGGGCTCTGTCCTGACGCTTTCAGGGGAAACCGGCTTTGTGAAGCTCGGCCAGCCTGTGCCGGAGTTGAATTTGTCCTCTGAGCTGAATAGCTCGTTGCCGCAGCAGACGCAGGCGTAGGTCCCCGGCTCTTTCGTATTGGCATACTCCCCTGAAAAAGCCCTCTCCGTCCCCTTCTTTCGCGTAACCTTATACTGCTCAGGCGTAAGCTCTTTCTTCCATTCCGAATCCGGCTTTATTACTTTGTCTCTCATATTTAATTGAAGCTCTTGTTGGAATGGTTGTCAAGGAAGCGGAAGCTATTTTTAAGTGGTTTAAGGGATAGAAAAAGGCCGTTTAGTTTTAGCTTAACAGGATGCTGAAAAAGTCCGTCCTGGACTTTTTCAGCAACGATTTGGCCGGACTGCCTCCGTCCAATCCTTACAAATTGCTCGACTTCTCGATCTCGCAATTTGGCAATCCTTCCATGGATTGCCTATCAGGTTGCGGCTTGAAGCAACCTGATAATTAATGAGTTAAAAGGGATTATGAACAATAGCGCCGATCGAATAAAGATAATTCTGAAAAGCCCCGGTTCAAACCTACCCCCGCCACCTCTCAACCTTAAAAGCCCCGTTATCGTAAACAAGGTAGCTCATATTCCCTGCCCAGCTGCCCGGGTTGGCGTAGACGCCTTTTCCTTCCTTATATACGCCAGGCAGATGGGAGTGCGCCAGCACTGCGCAGTCAAACCCCTCGGCGATCTTTCCCTTTGCGAACTCCCTTAGCCGTGCCTCAGTCCTGGTGCCTTTATTAACATAAGCCCTCTCCCTGCTCTTATTCGAAAGCCCGATCGCGATATTCCAGACGGTCTTCGGCCTCGCTATCCATGCCATTACCTTAAAAAGCGGGCTCCTTAAGTAAGCCCTCCAAAGCCTATAGCCGAATGTCATGGAAATCGTATCCCCGTGCGAAAGGTAGAGCCTCTTACCATATATAGAGAGCTCAAGAGAGTCCGCGTGAACGAGCGCCTTAAGCGTGTCCGTAAAATACCTCCCCATTGAAAAATCGTGGTTGCCTTCAAGATATATTATCTGAACCCCTCTTTGCTTTAGCCTTAGGAGCGCGTCGAGAACAGGCTTATAGTTCCTCTTTGCGACCTCGTTCGACCCTGTCCAAAAATCAAAGAGGTCGCCGAGGACCACGAGCGTCTTTACCTGTTTTAGGCTGTCGAGGAATTTTATTAAAGCTGAGGAGTTGGGGTCGTCGGGGCCTTTAAGGTGCCCGTCGGCGATAAATACTGTTTTCATCCTGAACCGTTAGAGGAATGCGGGATTCTACTGGAGCCTTAGCGCCCTTAGGGCGGCCTTTTTCATCACTTCTACGGGGGCCTTCTCCCCTGTCCACAGCTCGAACGCTATAGCGCCCTGATGCACCAGCATCCCGAGCCCCGTGTGCGTCTTAAGCCCTCTGGATTCGGCCTTTTTTAAAAGCCCCGTCTTTAACGGCCTGTAGACGATATCAGACACGACCGCGTGAGGGGGGAGGCTGTCAAGGGGGGCTTCGACCTTCCCCCTTCCCATCATGCCCAGCGATGTCGCGTTCACGAGGAGGTCTGCGTTTTGGGCATAGGGCCTTAAAAGCTCTTGCTCAAGCTGAACCGCCGTAATCTCCACGTTAAATTTCGGCCTGAACTCTTTTGCAAGGGCCTGAGCCCTTTTAACGGTCCTGTTCGCCAATACGACGGACTTAGGCCTGCCGCTTAAGATATAATAAAAGATGGACCTCGACGCGCCGCCCGCGCCGATGATGATTATATTCTTCCCCTTTGGCGTAAAGCCGGTATCCTCCCTCAGGCTAAGGAGATAGCCCATGCCGTCGGTATTATACCCGATGAGCTTCCCGTCCCGGTTGACGACCGTATTCACCGCGCCTATCTCCTTTGCGTGTAGGTCAACCGTGCTCAAGAACTTCAATATCTTTTCCTTGTGGGGTATCGTTATGCTCATGCCGAGCATATTGAGGGCCTTTATGGAGGCTGTAGCCTCCTTAAGCCCATTTGGCTCGACCCTGAAAGGCACATAGACTATCTCAAGCCCGAGGGCCTCGAAGGCCGCGTTATGGATAGCGGGGGATAGGGTCTGCTCGACCGGGTCGCCGAATATGCCGGCTACCTTTGTATGGCCTGAGATCTTCAAATGAGTCTCCGGGTCCGTATTCAAAAACCGAAAAATGAACCGCTACAGTATCGCCCTCGCCCTCTCAGTATCCTTTGCTATCTGGCGCACGAGGGCGTCCTTCGATGAGAAGGCCTTCTCGTCCCTGAGCCTCCTTACGAAATAGACCTCCATCCTTTTACCATAGATGTCGCCCTCAAAGTCAAGTATATGCGCCTCAACGCACCTTTCCTTGCCGCCGAATGTCGGCGCAACCCCGATATTCAATACAGCCGGGAGCTTGCTGCCTTCAATAATGGCATAAGCCGCATAGACGCCGTTGGCGGGCACGAGCTCGCTTTCGACCCCGAGGTTAGCTGTGGGGAAGCCTATCTCCTTGCCGATGTCTTTACCCCGCACTACCTTTCCTTTAATCGAATAGTTCCTGCCAAGGAGCGCGGCTGCGCCTTTTACCGCGCCTTCCTTTATTAAGGCGCGTATCCTTGAAGAGCTTACGATGTGGCCGCCCTTCTTATACGCAGGTATTACGAATACCTTAAAGCCGAGCTCGCTACCCAGCTCCTTTAAACAGCTTACTGTCCCGGCCCTGCCCTTGCCGAAGGAAAAATCGTGGCCGACCCAGACCTCCTTTACGGAGAGCGTCTTATGGAGGACCTTTTCAACAAACTCCCTCGGGTGCGTCGCCGCGAACCCCTTGGTGAACCGCGCGAATATTAGATAATCTATGCCGAAGGACTCGATCAGCCGGGCCTTGTCCTCTGAATCGAGTATAAGCGGAGGGCTTTTATGCGGAGCTACCACTTTAAGCGGGTGAGGATCGAACGTATATACGACGGACTTTGTGCCGAGCCCTCTCGCCCTCTCGGATACTTTCCTGATTATCCTTTGATGGCCGAGGTGGAGGCCGTCAAAGTTGCCGAGCGTCAAAACCGGGTTTTTGATCTTTGCGTGTTTTTTCCCGTTCCTGAATACTTCCATAATAGAAATAAAACCGCCTGCCTTTTCTAATTTATAGGTAAGGGGACTAGAATTTGCCTGACCTTAATATCTGTATGGCGAGCCAGAGGCCCATAAGGGACGCTATCACAAACCCTATTATCCCCATCACCGGAAGGCCCATCACCTTGGGCGCGGCCTCCGAGGCTATTATCATGGAGGAGCCTACGACGAGGGCCGCTACTATTATGCCGAAAGTGAGCCTGTTCGAGGACCTGTCCATCTCGCCCATGAAGTCCTCAAGCCCCTTGTGCTTGAAATTGATTGAGATCTTATCCTCTATTACCTTCCTCATGATCCGCCCGGCGTCGTCCGGGAACTTTTGGAAGAACTCGCCGTAGTCCGCGGCTATCTCTTTAGCGTTTTTTAAGAAGGCCGAGGGCTTAAACCTCTCGGCGTAAAGCCTCGCGGCATAAGGCTCGCCCTCCTCAAGGATATTCGCCTCAGGGTAAAGGAGCTTGGCGAGGCCCTCGAGCTCTATTAAGCATTTATCGAAAAGAAGCAGCTCCCTCGGGAGCCTTATGTCGTGCCTCGCGGCTATCCTTATGTAATCAAGGAGAAGCTCCCCCATCCTTACGTATTTGAAGGGCCGCCCGAAGTAATGCATTATTATATCATAATATTCCCTCTCGAATGACGCCTTGTCTATGCCCTCAGGGAGTATCCCCATCTTCTGGTAGATGTCTGTTATGGACTCGAAGTCCGCTGAGACAAAGCTTATGAGTATGTCGGCGAGGTTCTGCTTCATCGTGTCGTTAATCCGGCCGACGATGCCGAAGTCAACGAGCGCGAGCGTGTTCTCGTTTATGATGAATATGTTGCCGGAGTGAAGGTCCCCGTGGAAGAGCCCGAACTCGAAGACCTGCTTAAAGAATGTATCCGCTATCAGATGGGCTACCCGTTCGGTATCTATCCCCTGCTCCTTAAGCCTCGCTATGTTGTCCACCTTTATCCCGTGGACCCGCTCCATCGTGAGGACCTTTTTTCCCGTAAGCTCCCATATGACCTTTGGTATCACTACCCTCGGATCATCCGTGAAGTTCTCCCTGAACCTCTCCATGTAGCTCGCTTCAAGAGTAAAGTCCAGCTCCTTCCTGATGACATTCGAGAACTCCTCAACGACCCCCTGCGGGTCATATAGCCTGCTCTCGGGGATGTAGCGGTGGATAAGCCTCGCTATGTAGCTTAAGATGACTATATCGGTATCTATCGTCCTTTCGATATCGGGCCTCTGCACCTTTACGGCCGCCTCCTCGCCGGAAAGGAGCACCGCCTTATGGACCTGAGCTACGGAGGCGGCGGCAACGGGGCTCTCCTCGATTGAGGCGAACAGCTCTGAGACGGGCCTTTTGAACTGGTCCTCTATTACGGCTATGACGTCCTTAAACGGGAAGGGGGCGACGGAATCCTGCAGCTTAAGGAACTCTATTATGAACTCATGCGGGATGACGTCCGGGCGCGTGGAGAGTATCTGGCCGAGCTTTATGAACGTGGGGCCGAGCTCTTCCATCGCAAGCCGAGCCCTTACGGGAGGGGTCAGGGCCTCCTGCTCTCTGGTTATCTTCCTCCCCGCCAACCGTAAAGGGAAGGAGATAAGCCTGGTTAAGTGGAGCCGCTCCATAAAAGGCTGGAAGCCGTGCTTGACGAGCGCAGCTACGATATCCCTGAGCCTCTTTATGTTCTTGTACGCCGGATGAAACCTTAAAGACCTCACCTTGCGCCCCTCCTTTTATCGCCGAGCGCGAGGGCTTCAGCAAGGGCCATATCTATGCGTCTGCGCTCGATGTCAACTTTATTGAGCCTGACAGTGACCGCGTCCCCGAGGCGGAAGGCCCTTTTCCTGTGCTCGCCGGTCAGGGAGTGGGCCTTTTCGTCGAATATATAGTAATCGTCGAGGAGCGATGAGACATGGACAAGCCCTTCGACGAAGTACTCCTTAAGCTCGACAAAAAACCCGAAGCTCGTGACCCCTGAGACGAACCCCTCGAAGGTTTTTCCCACCTTGTCGCTCATGAACTGCGCCTTCTTTAGATCCACTATCTCCCTTTCGGCCTC
>JAUSLB010000043.1 GCA_030646655.1 Deltaproteobacteria bacterium
ATGGTTATTGAGGTATCGGGCGAAGGCGAAAAAGAGCTCCCTTTCAAGCTCTCTATGATCATCCCCTCTTTTAAGGGGGTCGATGCAGTGGCAGATGTGCCGGGGCTTTGCAACCCTAAGGGCTTCGTTATCGTTGACGCGCATCAGAGGTCACCGAAATATCCCAATATCTATGCGCTCGGGGTCTGCATAGCGATCCCTCCGATCGAGCCTACTCCGGTGCCTGTGGGCGTGCCGAAGACAGGCTACATGATAGAATCGATGGTAGCGGCCGTAACAAAAAATATAAAGGCGTCTATCAACGGGGAGCAGGCCGATTTCAAGGCTACATGGAACGCCGTCTGCCTCGCGGACATGGGCGATACGGGAATTGCCTTTGTGGCCATGCCTCAGATCCCGCCGAGGAACGTAACATGGTCTAAGAAGGGCAAGTGGGTGCACCTTGCCAAGGTTGGATACGAGAAATACTTCATCCGTAATATGAAAAAAGGAGTGAGTGAGCCTTTCTACGAAAAAATTATCCTCAATGCGTTAAATATCAAAAAGCTTGAATAAACGAGAGGATAGAGCTTTATAATTTTCATTATATGAAATCATGGAACCCGCAAGCCTATGACGCCTGGTACGAGACACCTCTTGGAAAAACCTCTGACAGGATCGAGAAAGACTTAATCTTTTCAACTGCCGCGATTAAAAAAGGCGAGAGGGCTCTCGACGCAGGCTGCGGAACAGGTATTTATTCAATTGAGCTTGCAAAAAGAGGGGCGGCAACAACAGGAACCGATAGCTCTGAGGATATGCTTGTTTGGGCAAGGGCAAAGGCCCGAAAAGAGGGGCTTACCATTGACTTCGTGTCCGCCGATGCATTGATGCTTCCATTCCCCGATGATTATTTTGATCTGGTCTTATCCGCAGGCATGCTCTGTTTTATAAAGGAGCGGGGAAAGGCGCTTCAAGAGATGCTGAGGGTCTTAAAGCCCGGCGGAAAACTGATAATCGGCGTTTTAAACAAACAGTCGCCATGGGCGCTCTTCAGGAGGATAAAAGGCCTGTTCAAGGATACCATCTACAACAGGGTGGGATTCATATCCCCGCCGGAACTTGAACTATCCCTTCAAAGGGCCGGGTTTGATGTTAAAGAGCTTAGAACCTGCCTTTTCTTTTTTCCCATAAACTGCCGTATGTATCTCAAGTTTGCAATGCCGCTTGAAAAGCTCGGCAGTAGAGCAACGCCCCGCATGGGCGCATTTTTAGCCGCTTTAGCGACAAAACCCTGACCGGGCCGTAAGCTTTGGCAAAAGAAACGAATCGTGTTTCTTTTATCAGGTTGCTTCAAGCCGCAACCTGATAGGCAATCCATGGAAGGATTGCCCTCTGGATGCTCGCCGGCTCACGAGTGACAAGGCGAGCCATATAAATGTAATTTTCCTTACCAGCCACAATCCGCTCTTGTGTATGGATTGTGCAATTGCGAGACCGAAAAGTCGAGCAATTTGTAAGGATTGGACGGAGGCAGTCCGGCCAAATCGTGCCTGAAAAATCCCAGGACGGACTTTTTCAGCATCCTGTTAGGAGGCAGCAGATGCGTCAAAAATTCTCCCTCGTTGAGTTCTCCGTGGACCACCCTAAGCTGATACTTTCCATAGCTATTATTCTGACCCTCGCCTTCCTGACCCAGTTTACTAAGATAAAGACCGATACGAACCCCAAGAACATGCTCCCTGCCACGTCAGACGTCAGGGTATGGAACGACGAGGTAGAGAAGACCTTCGGCCTCTACGAAGACACTATCGCCGTCGGGATAGTGAATGAAGGAGGGGTCCTCAACCGGGGAACCCTCGGCAAGATCGCCCGGATTACGGATGAGGCGGTTAAGATAAAAGGGGTGGCGGCAAGGGATGTGACAAGCCTGCCCACCATCACCAATGTCACGGCCGAGGCAGGCGTTTTAAGGGTCGCCCCGTTAATGACCGGGGTCCCAAAGAGCGATGAGGAGATGGATGTCCTCAAGAGGAACCTCTTCGGCAACCCCCTGTTCATAAACCGCGTCATATCGAAAGACGGGAAGACTACAGCGGTCTACGTCCCCCTTGAAAAAGGCGCGAACGGCAAGGGTGTCGCCGATAAGCTTAGGGAGATAGTAAAAAGGGAAGGCGGCCCTGAAAAATACTATATTGCGGGAGACCCGGTTGCAAGGGACACCTTCGGCGCGGAGATGTTTAAACTGATGGGCATATTCTCCCCGATAGCCGGGATGATTATGTTCGCCGCCGCCTTTATCATGTTCAGGAGTTTTTTCCTCTCCCTCTCCATCATGATACCAGCGATGATAATCATAATCTGGTCGATGGGCCTCCTTATAGGCATAGGGTTTCCCATACATATCATGAGTTCCATGAGCCCCGTGTTCCTGATGGCGATAGCCACGGACTCCATACACATCTTCAACGTATTCTACTTCAGGTTCCGGGAAAAAAAGGACAAGAAGGCAGCGATAATCGAGACTATGAAGGCCGTAAGGGTGCCTTTG
>JAUSLB010000055.1 GCA_030646655.1 Deltaproteobacteria bacterium
AGGAGATCAACCCATCCTGCCCATAAGCGGCCTTCCGGCTATGAAATGCATATGGAGGTGGAAAACGGTTTGTCCCCCTTCCTCGTTCGTATTGATGACTGTCCTGAAGCCGCTCTTGTCCACACCGAGCTCCTTCGCCACCTCCGAGGCCGCCTCAAGCATCTCTCCGAGCAAGTCCCTGTCCTTGCAGTCAAGGACGGTCGAGTAGTGCTTCTTGGGCAGGATCAGGAGATGCGTCGGGGCCTGCGGGTGTATGTCCTTGATTACAATAAGCCTGTCCGTCTCTTTCACGAGCTTGGCCGGCGTTTTCTTTGAGGCGATCCTGCAGAATACGCAATCCTCCATCTGGCTATCCTTTCTTGGGCCTCGATCCCTTCTCTGTTATGCCTGAGGTGCCGAACCTCCTGCCAAGCTCGCTGAAGACCTCTTCTATCTCTATGCCTTTGTCCGCAAGGAGCACAAGGGTATGGAACCATAGGTCGCAGAGCTCATATACTACCTCCTTTTTGCCCTTCTCTTTGGCCGCCTCTATAAGCTCGCCGGATTCCTCCTCTACCTTTTCAAGTATCTTGGGAAGGCCCTTTGCAAATAGCGTTGCCACATAGGACTTTTCAGGCTTCGATTTCTTCCTCCCCTTTATTACATTGAACAGCTCCTTTATGACGCGCGGGCCTTGGGGCTTTTCTTCCGCGCCCGCGAGCTTCCTGTAAAAGCATGACCTCTGCCCCGTATGGCACGCGGGCCCCTTGGGCTCGACCATAAGCAGGATTGTGTCGGCGTCGCAGTCGTAATAGATCGCCTTTACGTCCTGAAAGTTGCCCGAGGTCTCGCCCTTAAGCCAGAGCTTATTCCTCGAACGGCTGAAATAATGCGCCTTGCCGGTAGATATCGTCTTATCAAGGGCCTCCATGTTCATAAACGCCATCATGAGGACCTCGGATGTATTTACATCCTGCGCAATTGCCGGTACAAGCCCCTTGTCGTCGAATTTTATCTCACCTGTCTCCAAAATATCCCCTTCAAAGGCCCTTAAAGGCGGGCCGGAAATATAATAAATAAGAGCCCTCCAGTTGTCAATAGCCCGCTTAAAAGCCGCGTCCCGCATCCTTGACGGGCATTATTTTAGATGATAGACTTCGTATATGCCCACTCAGATAATCGAGAAATTCGAGGTCAAATACCTCCAGATAATAGACGAGAAGGGGCAGGCTGACCAGTCTCTTATATCATCTTTTTCAGATTCCGACTTAAAAAGATTTTTCGAGGCCATAATACTGGCGCGCACCTTTAACCAGAGGGCCTTGAGCCTCCAGAGGGAAGGCAGGATCGGCACCTACGCCTCGATCCTCGGGCAGGAGGCCTCCCAGATCGGGAGCGCCTTTGCCTTCGGGAGCGAGGACTGGCTCTTCCCGTCCTTCAGGGAATCCGGCGTCCTTATAGCAAGGGGCTACCCTATGTGGATGCTCTACAGGTACTGGGCAGGCGACGAGAGGGGGATGAAGGCGCCCCCTGACATAAATATCTTTCCCATGAGCGTCCCCGTAGGAACGCATGTGCCGCACGCAACCGGCGCGGCGTGGGCGATGAAATTGAAGGGGCACAGGAAGGCGGCAGGCGTTTATTTCGGCGACGGAGGCTCTTCCAAGGGGGACTTCCACGAGGGGCTTAACTTCGCAGGGGTCTTCAATGTGCCGGTAGTATTTCTCTGCCAGAATAACCAGTGGGCCATATCCTTGCCGAGGAACCGGCAGACAGCCGCAAAGACCATAGCCCAGAAGGCTTACGCCTACGGCTTTGAGGGCATACAGGTCGACGGCAACGATATCGCAGCCGTATATAAGGCCACAAGGGACGCTGTAGAGAAGGCAAAGAGGGGCGAGGGGCCGACATTGATAGAGTGCTTCACGTACAGGTTAGACGACCATACCACATCCGACGACGCCTTAAGGTACCGCTCCAAAGAGGAGGTAGAGTCGTGGAAGGCGAAAGAGCCTTTGATAAGGCTGCGGCTCTACATGGAGAAGGAGGGTATCTGGACGAGGGAGTACGAGGACTCTGTGGTAAAGAGGGCGCAGGAGTCCGTTGACAGTGAAATAAAGAAGTCCGAAAGCTTCGAGGCGCCTAACCCCTCCGATATCTTCAACTACACATACGCATCCTTGACGCCGAGGCAGAAAAAGGAGATAAAGGACTTCGGATGGGAAAGATAAATATCGTGCAGGCGATAAATCAGGCCCTCTCTCAGGAGATGGAGAGGGACATTGATGTCGTGTTGCTCGGCGAGGATGTGGGAAAGGACGGCGGGGTATTCAGGGTTACAGAGGGCCTGTTATCAAGGTTCGGCCCTGACAGGGTGATCGATACCCCTTTATCAGAGCTCGGGATAATAGGCGCTGCAATAGGCATGGCGGCATACGGGCTAAAGCCCGTAGCCGAGATACAGTTCATGGGCTTCATATACGCCGGGCTTGAGCAGGTATTCTCCCACGCCTCCAGAATCCGCTCGCGCTCAAGGGGGCGGTACTCCGTGCCCATGGTCGTAAGGACGCCTTACGGGATAGGGATAAAGCCGCCCGAGCTCCATTCCGAATCCTCCGAGGCCATTTTCTGCCACATGCCGGGGGTAAAGGTAGTCGTGCCCTCGACCCCTTATAACGCAAAGGGCCTGCTGGTATCCGCCATCAGAGACCCTGATACGGTAATCTTCCTCGAGGCGTCGAGGCTCTACAGGTCAATAAAGGCGGATGTGCCTGACGAGCTATATTCCATCCCTCTCGGCAAGGCCGATATCTATCAGGAGGGGAATGATTTCACGGTCGTATCGTGGGGGACCATGCTCCACAGGGCGGCCGAGGCGGCCGAGGACCTTGACTGCGAGATAATCGACCTTTTGACATTAAAGCCCTTTGACGAGGAGGCTGTCTTAAACTCGGTAAAAAAGACAGGAAGGCTCGTCATAGTCCATGAAGCGCCGAGGATAGCGGGCTTCGGCGCCGAGATAGCCGCGTTCGTGGCTGAAGAGGCGATCGAATATTTAAAGGCCCCGATACTGCGAGTTGCCGGGCCTGAGGCCGTAATACCTATGGCGCGGCTTGAGGACTATTACATCCCTTCGAAAGACAGGATCAGGAAGGCGTACGAGACAGTGATGAAGTATTGACGATTCCTCCTTTGGATTACCTGAATTTCAGCCGCTAAATCTTAAGGCTGCCTCTAAAAATTAGGAATTTTTTCTGAAGTCAAGGAAGGGTAGAAATAAAAAGCGCAGCATATATGTGAATATGTGGGCATCTTTATTTTCGCCCTGACGCAGAGGTCAGGAAAAAGAACAATTTTTAGAGGTAGCCTTAAATCTTTTTCAAGGAGAGCCTGATGATATTCGAGTTCAAGCTGCCCGACCTC
>JAUSLB010000065.1 GCA_030646655.1 Deltaproteobacteria bacterium
CGCTCGGGGTCAGGGTGTAACCGTTCCCGCTCCCGTCCGTCCAGACTCCGTTACCGAGCTTCCATTTCCCTTGACAGTTATCGAATAGATAAGGCATATCCCCTCATTCAGTTATCAGTTATCTGTTATCTGTTATCGGGAATCAGTTTAAAGCGCGGCTGTCATAAACTCCGCCCCTGCTATGTCCCAGTCATTGAGGACGGCGTAATTGCCCTCGTATTCAAAGGCGACGATATATTTAGTGGACGCTACCAGATTGCCCAAGAACCAGCTCCCGTCCGTCGCAGTGATAAGGGCGGTCTTTGTGGGCGCACTGGAAGTATTGTTCTTGGGGTAGGCGTTCACCCGGACATTATAGGTCGAACAGTTGATAGCCGTCCCCGCGCTGTCTTTTATGATGCCAGTCACCTTCGGGGTTACGGCATAATCGTCCCCGAGGTAATAAAGCTCCCGTATCTCGTCAGCGGACAAGGCCCTGTTCCAGACAGCGAGGTCGTCCATATCCCCGACGAAGTAATAACTTGAGGGTGTTCTCTTGCCTGCATAGAAGTCCGCCGTAGAATTATAGATGCCGCCCGTATACGCCTTGGGGTTGTTGGCCCCGTTGGAATCGAGCACGCCGTTGACATATAGCCTTATATCCGTCCCGTTATAGACAGCAGCCACGTGATACCAAACACCCGCGAGGAGGACGGTAGCGGCATAGGCGCTCGTCAACGCGGTCCCGTTGGAAGAAAGGTTGCACCGGAGCGTCCAGTTCGAGTGCATGCCAAACTCGTAAGAGTAATTGCCCGACGCCCCTAACTTCGAGACCATCATCATGTAGTTGGCGGTGGTGGACAGCTTTATCCAAGCCGAAAAGGTGATATTGCCCGTAATATCCAGATTAGGGGCGGAGGCGTCGGTTATCTTCAGGGCCTTAAGACCGCCCGGGTTGGCAAAGTATGTCCCCAAGCTCGCACCGCCATTATGCCCAGCCGTAGCCACAGGTTCGTAATCCCCGGCTACCAATGTGTAGCCGTTAGCCGAATCGTCCGTCCAAACGGCGTTGGCGAGCTTCCACTTGCCCTGTATGTTGTCCCAGAGTGCCATCTTTAAAGCCCCTTTACGTGGTAGTCCCTTCGCACCTTAGATCGTATGTGGTCTTCGTGGCCGGGTCCGTGGAGGCGAGCGTAAGCTCAAGCCATACGCCCTGAGCCGAGCCTGCCGGGAGGTTCTGGCTGTTGGCGATATTCTTGTCCGTAGAGTTGAAGGTTATCCCTGAAGGGGCGACCTGCCTGTTGTTGCCCGCCCCGTTCGTTCCTGTGTCGTCTATCGTAGCCGGAAGGCCGAAGGCTATCTTGGCGGAAGGGTCAGCGGACTCCTTTATCACCCCGTTCGTGAGGGCGGTGGAGCCGTTGGTATTCTTGTAGAAGACCTTCTCGTAAAACTTTATTGTCCCGCTCGTGGGGGTGGAGGCGTTGTAGAAGGGCCTCCTCACCTGAGTTATCCCCGGCTCAAGGGTTACGAGGTCTCCGGCGGCGGCGTCCTTCCTTACCGTAATCGTGCCTGTGGCGGTCGCCGACATGACGACCTTCAGTATCCTCTCAAAAGTCGTGGTGTTGTCAACGGCAGTGGTGCCGTTCAGCGTCTTTACCTAGATTGCTATCGCCCCTGTATTGTCCCTGCCGTAAATCGTTACGGTCTGGGTAATGTCGCCCGCCGCGCTGGATAGCATCTCCACCAGACCCGAGGGCGTTATGTCCGTGAACTCCACCTTTATGGCCGTGATTATCGCCCCGCCTATGGCGGTGGTCGAGTCGTTATCCGCCATCACCGCCGAGCCATAGAGCTTGAGTTCTGATGCTATGATGCTCATTTAAAACCTCCGTTAAAATTTCCCGGCCTAATTGCTCCGCCTGAATTTTTTTTTGAATATTAGAAGTAAGGGCCGATCCTGAAATCCTTAAATTTTAAACAATCCCCTATGCCCGTTCTGATACTACCCCGATCTCTAAGCCTCCTCAAGGGCGCATCTCCCCTATCCCAGCTTCAATCCAAATTCCCTTTCATACGTTTCAATCCCATTTACATCTTCCATTAATGCAGGCAGCGGATCACTTCCGGTCCATCCTGTTATCAGCCTCCTCAGCCGCCCTCTTCGCCTTAGCCTCCATCTCCTTAAGCTCTTTTTTCTTCGGGAGCCTCCCTGTCTTCATAAGGAGGTCCTTGTACATGCGCCCGATTACGCGCTCAACAGCCTTCCTCTCGCTCATGCCCGCCTCTTCTTTGCCTTAGACTTTTTTACGGCGTCCTGTGTTACCTCTTCAACAGGCCTCCACCCCCGCTCAAGGAATTTTCGCTCCTCGGTCCCGCTCCGGGCTGAGATAGTTATCTCGGTCTTCCCGTCCTCCATGAACGTCCCTGTATAAAACCACTTCTCCATCAGCCCCTCTTTTTTCTTCTATACGCTTCGATAGCCCCTTGAGGCTCTTTGCGCTTCAATTTTCTCATCCGGCCTCTTCGCAGCCCGAGGTAATCCCTTACCTCTGGGCCCATGTGCTCCTCGGATATCGGCGCCGGCGTCTCCAGAAAAGCCTTGTCCGGGAATTTTATCCCCTCTTTCTTAAGCCCTTGGTGGCCCCTTAATGCCGCCTCCATCCTCCGCAAAAAGCCGTCGCTAACAGGCTTTAAGGGTACCCATCCGTCTCTCCAGTAGCGGATAGCCGCCTCTTTAAGCTCAGTCACCTTTACGGTCTGGATATACTTGATCCCGCCCTTGTACTCGGTGAACTGCCTGTTCCACATCCAGAAGTCCTGAAGGAGCTCGCCCTGCCACGCGATCCCCGCGAGCTTATTAAGGCTCAAGGGTATATAGCCCCGTTTTAAGAATGAATTAATAGTCAATGCCATATTTTAAAAAGTACGGAAGGGGGTCGACCCCCCTTCCGTAAACGCACGGATTACTCGTGCTTTGTTACTATTTTCACCCCGCCGTTTGCGGCAGCATTGACGCAACCGTGGCCGTACACCGCGGTTACTACAAGTTCGGTAGCCCTTAATGACGCGTCCCTCTGGAACTCTGTCTTGGCCCCGGTCTTCAAGACATAGGCAAGTCCCGACTGGTTGCCTACGGGCATCATCACGCCCTGCCTGTCCGCGTTCACGTTCACGGACGCGCAGTTGGTCGACTGGATGATGTCTACCCCGTAGAGCGTGCCGAGCGAGCCCACGTCAGCCGCCGGCGTTGAGGGGCCGCCCCATACCGCGCCCGTTGAAGACGCTATGGCGGACCTTAAATTGCTTACCTGATAGGGATGGAGCACTGAGACGAACGGCCCCTTGGCGTTGCCGAGCTCAAGCGTGTAGATCGCCGAGAGGAAGTTCGCCTCCGTAAGCGTCGCGCCGGAAGTCCCTACCGTGTTGGTGAAGCTCGATGCGGCGGAGAGGAGATCGGAATCGATCTTGTTGGCAAGCGCCTTCCCAAGCTCTGCCGCGAACGGCTCCAGCCCGCCGAGCCCTGAGCTGTTGAAGAGCATATCAGTGACCGTGATCATGATCCCGGCCTCATCCGCTGTTATAAGCGTTGAGGCTGTATTGACCGCGGTATTGCTCATATCAGTCGCTTCGGTCAGGTCTGAAGCGGAAAGGATCGGCCATTTGGGGAACTCAACCGAAAGGGTGGAGTCCCCGCTTATGTCCGCGACCCTCACCAGCGGGGGCATCACAGCCTCCGCGTAGGCCGCGTCGATTATGAGCCTCGATACTATCTCTGCAGCTATTAGCTCGCCGGCTGAACCGGCGGCTGTTGTTACCTCGTTTGCCATCTAAAAGCCTCCTTTTCTCTAAAACATCACACTTAACTATTGCCCGATGGAGGCGGAGGACTGGAACTTTCTTCTGCGCGCCTCGATGAATGGGTTCTTTACGTCCTTGAACTTATAGGTCTGGCCGGCGCTCCCCTGGACGTTTATCCCCTCCCTAAGGAGCCTGTCCAGCTCTTCCCTCGGCATATTGCGCCACGCGGCAGGGTCTCCGAGGTTGTGCCTCATAGCTCCCTCGCCGAATCTCGAGCCAAACGAGCCCGCGCCGTGGCTGCCGCTCGCCCGGAGGTGGTGCGGCCTTTCGCTAAGCCAGTGGCCGATGTACTCCTCTATGGACATAGGGTTGCCGGAGCTGTTCACCTTCAACGCCCCGGATTCCCCAGTGACGCTGAAGCCCCCGTCCTCGTCCATCTTGACGCGGTCTTTTACGAGATCAGCGACTTCCTCAGCATCAACGACGCTGTGCTTCGATATCGACCGCAGGAGGTGCGCCATCTTCTTATCTGATTTGAGCCGCTCCATCTCGGATTTGAGCCGCTCGACCTCTTCTGAAGAGCTCCGCGTCTTCTGGGCCTTAGCGTAAGCCTTCCTGTATGCCTCGTCTATAAGCTCCTGCACCTTTGCCTGCTGCTCAGGCATGAAAAAAACCTTCGAGGGCTCCGCCTCGCCGTTTTTAAGGCCGTCGCCCCTTTCAACCGTTTTGAGTTCGTCAACCTGCATAAAACAACCTCCCTTTCTTATCCCCCGTTTTTATCCTGCCATGCCCGCGGCCGGGGTAAGCCGCGGCAAGTAAGCTTAATTTATCGATCTCCTGTGCCCTGAAAGGAATTCAGTCATCCTTTTATTGTCGAGCAGCGCTTTAACCACCGTCTCGCATATAATGGCCTTATCCCTGAAGGAGAGTTTTTGCCATTCGCCGCCCGCTATCCTGAGTATCGACCTTCTCGCCTCAGCCCAGACACCGTTTGCTGCTGAAAACGCCTCCGCAAAGCCCGCTCTTT
>JAUSLB010000220.1 GCA_030646655.1 Deltaproteobacteria bacterium
AACTGCACGGGGTGCGAGCTGTGCGTGGAGGACTGCCCCTATCAGGCGGTAATGATGAGGCCGAGGACCGACGGCATGCCTTACCCGCTTGAGGCGGTGGTGATACCGAAGAGGTGCGCGAGCTGCGGCATATGCGTGGGCTCATGCGACTATAAGGCGATTAACCTGCCGGACATAACCGAGGATGAGGTAAAAAAAGAGATAAAGAGGCTCTCGCAGGAGCTCGCTACGGGGACCGGGGGCGGAAAGGTCTTCGTCTTTGCCTGCGCCAAAGGCGCATGGCTCAACAATACGGACGGGGACGGAAAGCTTAAGGGCCGTGACTGGGCCCGTGTAGTGAAGCTGCCGTGCATAGGGATGCTCCAGCCGTCGATGCTCTCCATACCCTTCGAGGCCGGGGTTGACGGGGTTTACATCTCATCGTGCAGGCAGGGGGACTGCGATTACAGGAGGGGGAACGAATGGCTCGCCGGAAGGCTTGCCGGATACCGCCCGCCGGTAGTAAAGAGGGCGATAGACAGGTCTAAGGTCAGGGTCGGCTATCTCTCGGCGGTTGAGCCGTCAGGGGCGCTCAGGGAACTGGAAGATTTCAGGGACGGCCTGAAGCAAAGGGGCGGTTAAGATATGTGGATAGCGGCGGTACTGATAGGGTTCATCCTCCCGGTTATATTCGTAGTCTGGAGGGAGATGCGAAGGGGCAAGGCGCAGGAGGCGAAGCTCGGCATAGCCGCGCCGAAGAAAAAGGAGCCTTTCTCTTTTAATGCGTTTGCCAGGGCCTCGGCGATAATGTTCTTTATCATCGTCCCCGCGCTCTATATTTCAGATATCTCTTATTCCTTCTATTCCCCCGAGAGCGCGGCGCTGAAGGTCGCGTTCAAGCACACCGGCAAAAGGATCGCGGAGTGCTCTGAGGCGGACCTTATAAAAAAAGAGGGCGAGAGGTACAGAAAGCTCCTTAAGGACACGAGGCAGGTGCAGATGAACATCTCGAAACTCGCCGGCTGCCCCCGCGAAAGATACCCTGTCGTGGTCGAGATCGAGCTCGACGGGAAGAATATCCTTAAGAAGGCCTACGCGCCCACCGGCTTCAAAAGCGACATGTCGTCCTACATATACGAGGAGTTCATAATAGAGCCCGGTGTTCGTAAGCTCTCGGCGCGCCTGTACGACAAGGGCCCTTCTGCCCCGCCCGGCTTCTCGCTCGAAGAGACGGTTGAAGTAAAGCCCTCCGAGATAAAGCTTATAAGGGTTGACGATAAGCTCAACAAGATGCTCTTGGAATAGGTTCTTTTTAGCCCGCTTCGACTTTTTTTAAAAGACCCTTCCCATAGCCTTGATATGAAATAGCCTGAATAATCCCTGTCTGCCGACCGGCTTTGCGGTAAATAACTCTTCAAGAGCGCCTCTGCCGCCACGCGCTTAAAGAAAAAAACCCCTTGTAAAAAGGTTACATTTCTTATAATATCCTTAAATAACTGCTATTTACCTTGTTTTCATTTTCTTTTTGCGCGCCCGTTCACTTCTTATAATAAGCTCCGGCCGGTAAACCAGTAAAAAGAGCAGGTTTCCGATGAGATTCGGTATCAGGGTAAAATTGTTGATCTTCGCGGCTCTGGTCTGGGCTGTAATCTTCGGCGTCTATAGCGTCTATATATACAGGGAGAGGATCGAGCAGACCCGGAGGATGGCTTTATCCACCGCGAACTTCCTTTCGAGGAAGATTGCCGCGGACAGGCAGTTCTACGCCTCCACCATCGTAAAGAGGGCCATGGAGGCTGGCCTTACCGTCACAAGCTCCTACCACGACAACGATAAGGCTATTCCCCTTCCGATCACTTTCACCAAAGAGGTCTCCGGCTCTCTCGGCAACGAGGGCGGCCTCCACATGGAGATAGTGAGCCTGTACCCCATAAACCCCGAGAACGGGCCGAAAGACCCTTTCCAGAAGGATGCCCTTGAGCGGTTCCTGAAGGGTTCTGACGCAAGCCATTTCAGCTTCGAAAAGTTTAAGGGAAAAGAATCCGTCAGGTACATGATACCCGATATAGCGACCTCGCAGGTCTGCGTCGATTGTCATAATGATAATCCGTCAAGCCCTAAGAGGGACTATAAGATAGGCGACGTGGCCGGCGGGCTTGAGGTCGTCGTGCCCATCGAAAGCGAGTTGTCCGCCGCGATGAACGATATCTGGCGCTCGATAGTCTATGGGTTTTTCGTAGTGTTCATAATGGGGATTGCCGGGTTCGCCTTCATAAGGAAGGTCGTCACCTTTCCGATATTGAGCCTTGTCGACACCACAAGGCGCCTTTCCGAGGGAGACCTTACGGCCTACTCCGAGGTAAAGACCGATGATGAGATAGGGGACCTCGGCAAAGAGGCGAACGAGGTCGTAAAGAGGCTCCGCGAGATGATAGAGGGCATACGGCGCACCTCGGATCAGGCCTTCGATATCTCCTCTGGCGTAAAGGACATGAGGAGGCATGTGCTCGACGGCGCCGGCAGGCAGGAGGCCGCGCTCGATTCGATCACATCGAGCATGGAGGGGATAAACGCCTCGATAGCCAAGATAGCCAGCCATACCGGATCTCTCGCCTCCTCCATGGAGAAGGGGTCTTCTTCCGTTAACGAGCTCGGCGCTTCCATAAACGGGGTTGCGGACAATATGGAATCGCTGTTCTCCATAATCGAAGATGCGGCGGCCTCGGC
>JAUSLB010000090.1 GCA_030646655.1 Deltaproteobacteria bacterium
CGGCACAAAGCCGGGCACCCGAAATAAATAGGCTAACTGCGGTCAGGCAGCCTCCATGCCGAAATAAGCCCGGGGTCGAGCCGGGGGATGGCTGACAGGAGCTTTTTGGTGTAGTCGTGTCTGGGGCTTGAGAATATCTCCTCTGTCGTGCCCAGCTCCACTATCTTCCCGCCGTACATGACGGCGACCTCATCGGCGATATATTCAACCACGGCAAGGTCGTGGGTTATGAAAAGGAACGACAGGCCGAAGTCCCTCTGGATGGATTTCAATAGATTGAGTATCTGCGCCTGAACCGATACATCAAGGGCAGAGACCGCCTCATCGCATACCATGAACTCAGGGTCGACCGCAAGGGCGCGGGCGATCCCTATCCTCTGCCTCTGGCCCCCTGAGAACTCATGCGGGTACCTCCACATCATCTCAGGGGTCAGGCCCACGCGCTCAAGGACTTCTGTAATCTTTTTAAGCCGGGCTGTTTTATCCATGCCGGGCTTTAGCGCCCTTATGCCCTCTTCGATGGTGTCTTTTACCGTAAGCCTCGGGTTCAGGGACGAATACGGGTCCTGAAAGATTATCTGCATGAGCGACCTTAAAGGCTTAAGCCCCTTCTCATCAATGCGCGTAAGGTCATTGCCTTTAAATATTATCTCCCCTGAGGTCGGCCTTATAAGCTGGATGATAGATTTGCCGGCTGTGGTCTTTCCGCAGCCTGACTCGCCGACAAGGGCGAGGGTCGAGCCCTTCTTAACCGTCAGATCTATGCCGTCAACGGCCTTCACATGGCCGGTAACCCTTTTAAGGAGGCCCTTTCTTATAGGGTAATAGGTCTTAAGGTTCTTTACCTCAAGCAGCGTCTCCCTCTTATCATGCGGAATGGACAGGGGCGGCATTACATCGGGCTCGTGCCTCAATGGCCTTGAATAGGGTTTATCCATAAAGTCCGGGTCATGAAGGTGGCACGATACAAAGTGTCCTTTCGCGCGCTCTATAAGCAAAGGCTCGATGGCGGCGCACCCCTCCATCTCCCTCGGGCACCTGCCGGAGAAGTGGCATCCGACAGGGTACGAGGTGGCGGGCGGCACGGTGCCTGTGATAGTGTCGAGAGCCTTTCCCCTTTTCTCCTGCCCGGGTATCGAGCGGAGCAGTTTTACCGTATAGGGGTGCATCGGGTTCCTGAAGAGCGCCTTGGCCGGGGCGAGCTCCGCCAGTTTTCCGGCGTACATGACCCCGACGGTCTCCGCGTTCTGATAGACGAGGGCGAGGTTGTGGGTGATGAGGAGCACGGCCGTTCCCATCGATTCTTTCAATTCCTTTATGAGCTTTATTATCTGGTCCTGGATAGTGACATCGAGGGCGGTAGTAGGCTCGTCCGCTATGAGGAGGTCTGGCCTGCATGCGAGGGCTATGGCTATCATGACCCTCTGGCGCATGCCCCCTGAGAGGCGGTGCGGGTATTCGTAGAAAAGCTCCGCCGGGCCGGGTAGCCCGACCTTCTCGAACATCTCGATGGCGGCGGCCTTCGCCTCTGCCTTGGTTTTGCCCTGATGGAGCATTATGGTCTCGGCTGTCTGGCCGCCTACGGTAAATACCGGGTTCAAGGATGTCATCGGCTCCTGAAATATCATGGAGACCTTATTCCCGCGAATCTCCCTTTTCTCCCGCTCGCTCAAATGGATTATGTCCTTGCCGTTCAGGATTATCTCCCCTCCGGCGATATACCCGGCAGGCTCAGGCACGAGCTGGATTATCGAGAGCGCGGTGACTGATTTTCCGCACCCGGACTCTCCCACGAGCGCGAATGTCCCGCCTTTTGGTATTGAGAACGACACCCCGTCAACCGCCTTTGAGACGCCCTTAGGGGTCTTAAAGTAGGTCTTTAAGTCCTTTATTTCGATAACCGGTTCCGGCAATTGATTTCCTTTTACAGGAGGGTGAATACACTCACCCTCCCCTTAATCCCCTCCTCTCATCGGGAGGGGAGCCTTTATTTTATTGATAACCGTCTTTACCTGAACCTGAGCCTCGGGTCGAGCGAGTCCCTGACCGCGTCGCCGAATATATTGGCGGGCAGCACAAGCACGAGCATGAACAGAAACGCGCCAAAGAGGTTCCACCAGACGATAGGCTCCCGGCTGAGCTCAAGGCGCGCCGTGTTTATCATGTTGCCCCAGCTCCCCATCTCAGGGCCTACGCCTATTCCTATGTAGCTCAATATCGCCTCGGCCAATACAAGGCCGCTGAACTGCAATACGAATGTTATCAGCACGAGGTGCATTACATTAGGCACTATGTGGCGGTAGATTATGCCGGGCTTTGAGATGCCGAACGCGCGAGAGGCCTGCACATACTCAAGCTCCCTCAGTTTCAAGGTCTCTCCCCTTATGAGCCTGCACAGGTCCGTCCATGAGGTTATGCCGAGTATCAGGCAGAGCCAGAAGAGCCTGTCGTTCGGGACAAAGAGCTTAAAGTAAATATCCTTCTGGGAGATTAGCCCGCCCTGATAGCCGCTTGTGCCGAAAAGGAGCATGAAGGCGACAATAAGCAGAACGCCGGGGATCGAGGCGAGCGTCGTATAGATGTACTGGACAATATCGTCTATGAAGCCGCCGTAGTAGCCGGCCATCACCCCGAAGAATATAGCGAACGGGATTATCACTATCGTCGTCCCCGCGCCTATCACTATGCCTGTTCGCACGCCCTTGAGCGCGGCATAGAGGACGTCGTTGCCGACCTTGTCCGTGCCGAGCCAGTGAGAGCGCGGGTGCTTAAGAGGCGGGTAGTCCCTCACTATCGCGCCGTCAGAAAGCTCGATAGACTCCTTTGAATATAAAGCAGCCGCGAAAGGGGCTGAGTAGGTCTTCTCGGTATTGAGGCGCAGACCAGTAAATGCCCTGTCAAGGAGGCTTAATGCCTGCGGGCTGTAGATGAGGCCGCCTTCGGCCGTGCGCGCGGCCGTCCCGTCATCTTCTAAAATCGGGTCGCGGTACCGGACGCTGTCGAGCAGGGCTACGCCCACATAGGCGAGGAGCACAACAAGCGAGATCATGGCGAGCCTGTTCCTCTTAAGCTCCCTCCACGCGGAGCTCAACGCGCCCTCCTTCCTCGATGCCGCGGCGAAATAAAAGACCGCCCCTACCAAGAGGTATACCACAAGGTCTGTAGCGAGTATTACGGGCATTTTTCTATATTCCGCTCTTTACCGCCGTCTGGTATTGGGCGAGCAGCTCCGGGTTATCAATCGAACCGTGATGATGAACCTGCTGCCACCTCCCATCGGTCAGCCTGTAAATCCTGCTCGTCCGTATGGCAAGCTTGACAACGGTCTCACCCGAGCGAAACTCCCCCCGTTCCCTGCCGACCGCGTAGAACATGTCCACTGCCTCGTGGATGGTGTAGTCATGGAATTCGACATAGACACGAGCGGGACCGTTGAAGATACGTTCATAAACCGCCCTGATATCTTCCCAACCCCGTTTAATGCCACCGACCGGGTTGTCCATGGCGATCTCGTCCGTTTGAGCCCAGTTCATGGACATCTTCTTTAGGTCCCTGTTGTTAAAGGCGTCGTAGAATCCGGTCAGGGCCAGCAGTGGGCCGGTCAAGCCGTTCTTGTCCTCATGCCCCGTAACAGGCTTTTTTTCAGGTATCATATTTGCCCTGCCTTTCTATGCAGTCTATAAGATGATCATTCAAACCTCACCCTCGGGTCAACGAGCGTGTAGCTTATATCGGTCAATATCAAGCCGGCTATATAGAGTATCGAGCCGAGATAGACCATTGATCTTACTATAGCGAAGTCCTGCGCCTGTATCGCCTCAATCGTGAAATTCCCCAGCCCCGGTATGGCGAAGAAGGTCTCCATTATGAGCGAGCCGTAAAACAGGAACGGTATGGAGACGACCACGTTCGTCAATACCGGTATCATCGCGTTCTTAAGGGCGTGCTTGAATAAGACCTTCCCCTCGCTCAAGCCCTTTGCGCGCGCCGTCCTTATGTAGTCCTTGTTTATCTCTTCCAAGAATACCGTCCTGTAAAAACGCACCCCTGAGCCTACGGTGCTTATTATCCCGATAATCACCGGCAGTATTATGAACTTGGCGGAGTATATTCCAGTGTCGTAGCCTGATACGGGGAATAGCTTCAAGACCTTGCCGAGGAAATACTGCCCTCCTATTATGTAGAAGAGAGTTGAGATCGACATCAGTATGACCCCGAGGAACAACCCCCATAGGTCGAGGTAAGTCCCCCTGTAGTAAGCGAGCATCATGGCTACGAAGAGGTCGACTATCACGCCTATCATGAACATCGGCACGCTTATGGCGAGGCTCGGCCACATCCTGTGCTTAATCTCGTTTCCGATATCGATATTGTTCCTGTCGGAGCGGCCGAAGTCGAACCAGAGGAGCGGGACGGACTTTTGGAAAAATACGGTCTGGGTTATCTTCGCCGTCCCCTTCTCCTCCGTATTTATAAAGGACGGGAGGCTGTAACCGTGGTCCCTCTTCCAGTTCTCTATGGCAGCCGGGGTTACGTTCTTTTCACCCAGAATTTTACGCGCCATGTCATCAGGGGTATTGATATAAAAGAACAATACCGCCGTTAAGATATTGACCCCGAGGATTATGGGGACCGCGTAAAGTATGCGCCTTATGATGTATGTGAGCATGGTTTGGTTTGTTGGAATCTTTTAATCCCTCACTGAGGGTTCAATTCCCCGAAGCTTGCTTCGAGACTTTTTCAGCATAGAGGTCTTCGATACCTCGCAGCTTGCTGCGGGGAGGTTCATTCACGAACGCACGGGTTCACCCGCCAAGATATTATCTCCTTGCCCCTTCGCGCCTCTTCCTCCTTACGGCGATTATTGCGGGAAGAGAGCCTAAGACCAGAATCGCTAACACGATCGCAACGGGCCACAGGTTCGGCCTGTTCCATTCCTCCCTCAAATTCTCCCTTTCAAGCGCGCCGAGCTTTATATACTTCATGGTGTTGTTAGCCATCGCGTTCGACTTAACGTTCCCGATCCATCTATGGTAGAGCGCGAAGGCGACGGGATGGTATCCCCATAGCCACGGGGAGTCCTTCTGCGCCATCCCTATCATCTCTTTTATAACCTTAAGCCGCGCGTTCGAGTTCTCCATGTTCTCCATTATCTTAAAGAGGCGGTCGAACTCCGGGTTGCTGTAATTGGCCACATTCTCGCCCTGAAATTTAAACTTGCTGTTAGTCCCCGTAAGGAGGAAGAAGAAGTTCTCAGGGTCAGGGTAGTCCGCGTTCCAGCCCCATGAGAAGAACTGGAAGTTGCCTTTAAGCATCTTCTCCTGAAATCTGTTGTAGTCCGTGGTCCTGTTCTCGAGCTGTATGCCGAGGAGCTTGAATTTTTTTATGTACCAGTTGATCATCGGGGTCGAGTCCGCGCCTGTCCACGGGTTGTCGAAGGTTATCACAAGCGGCCTGCCTTCCCTGTCCCTCCCGCCGGGGTATCCGGCCTCCGCCATTAATTTCCTCGCGTACTCAATAGAGCGGCGCACCGGTTTTTTTCTCAAGCCGTCCCAGGAATAGACGTATCTATTTATCCCTTCCTCGCCCTCGATGTGGCCGAATATGCCGGGCGGGACAGGGGACATCGCAGAAACTCCCCTTCCGTTATTGAATATCTCTATGAACTCCTCGTAATCAAGCGCGATGGAAATGGCCTGCCTGAGTTTTTGCTTCTCGGGCGTATAGCCGCCCACGGCATCGTCGAGCATGTTGAACCCTGAATAATAGGTCGAGGGACGAACGGATGTAATGAGGCTTATGCCCTTCTCCCGCATAGCGTCGGTCAACCCGGGCTTACCTGCTGAAGAGATGGCAACGGCCTGATCGAAGCTGTCGGAGGTTATGCCTGAGTTGTCGAAGTAGCCTTGCAGAAATTTATTCCAGCGGGGGATCGCCTCCTTCTCGAGCTTAAAGACGATCCTGCCGATAAAGGGAAGGGCCCTGTCAGCGTCGTTCAAAAGCCCCGTCTCCTTGTCGCCCTTGTCTCCTGCGATCGGGTAAGCCTCATGGTGGAAGTCCTTATTCCTTGCGAGGCTTATCTCCATATTCGGGTTAAAGTTCTCCATCATGTAAGGCCCTGTGCCGACTGGAAAGCGGTCGAGGGTTATGTTTTTATCAGCGAGCGCGCCCTGCTTGTAGAAGACAATTGCCTCTTCAGGCACAGGGGAGAAGAAAGGCATGGCGAGCCAGTAGATGAACTGCGGGTATTTTGTCTTTAATACGATCCTGTAGGCGTAGTCGTTGACCTTCTCTACGCCGGGCAGCGGATGTCTTCTATAGTCGAGGGCTATGGGGTTCTCCTTCTCATCGGTCGTCTGGTTATAGCTCGGGCCTGCCTTAGCCCTCCGATCCTTTCTTACCTCCTCAAGATCAGCCCTCAGGGCATCGGCATACTCCTTAAGACCGAGGATGTATTTCTCAAGTATCGAGAGTACCGGGCTTTCCACGAGCGGGTCAGCGAGGCGCATTATCTCGTAGATATAATCGTCGGACCTCAGCTCCCTCGTCCCTTTTACAGGGAAGTCTTGGGGCGTCTTTATATCCTTTACGCCCGCGCCGGTAAGGTTTGCGTACATGAGGCCGCCTTCGGCGTTGCGCGCGAAGGCAGGGTGGAGCTGGTACTTTATCCCCTTTTTTATCTTTATCCCGTAGACGGCGCGATAGACCCTCTCGGGCATTACATCTTCCGGGAGCCTTCTTCCAGCCTTGTCGAGATAGACCGGAAGAGGCACCTCTTCGGCCGTGAGGGGCACAAGGGTATAGGGGCGTATGAGGTAATGGTACTGGAACGGGGGCTCGTAGATCTGGGCTATTATGTCGTATTCGTCTGAGCTGTAAGACCTTGCGGGGTCGAGGTGCTTGGGGGGTTCAACGAAGGTCGTATAAAAGGTGTTTGAGCCGCTCTCAGAAGGACGGTAGGGGTTATTGGGCGTGCATCCGCCCGCAAGTATCGCCAAAAAGCATATAAAAACCCATAAAACCTTGATTTCAGGCTTTTTTATGCCCCTCTTTCCGGTCTTTTTAAAATCTTCATTTTCAAAAAGTGACATAAAATACAGAAAAAACATTATATAACAATTATATAGTTATGAAAAGGTTTAATAGGATTAATAGCACAAACTCCCGGTATTGGCAAGGTAAGTACAAAATCTTGTAAAAACAGATACTTGACGGGGCTTGACAATTGATATAAAGTTATGTTAGGATAATATGATTTTATATCTAAAAGATTACAGACCCTATAAAAGGACAGGTTTATGACCAAAAAGACCAATAATAATCACACAAACCACAACCCTAACGCGGGGGCGAGCAACGACCTTATAAGCCTCATAGATATAGGCAAGGATAAGGGCTTTCTCACTTATGACGAGATAAACGACGCCTTCCCTCAGGATAATTTCTCCGTAGAGGAGATGGATAACCTCCTTGAGACCCTCGGGGATCTCGGCATAGACATCGTCGATACGGCTGAGAAGGCCGAGACTCAGGAGGTCGAGGCAAAGGAAGAGGTCGCCGACGTGGAGCGCGTCGAAGATCCCGTAAGGATCTACATGCGCGAGATGGGCGCCGTACCGCTCCTTAAGAGGGAAGAGGAGATAGTCTACGCGAGGAGGATCGAGGAGTCGAGGGCCGAGCTAAGGAGGCTTACGCTTTCGAGCCCCTTTGCCGTAAGGGAGGTATTGAGGGTAGTCGAGAGGGTCAAGTCAGGCAAGGCCTCCTTGAGGGTTCTGATAGAGGGGGATGAAGAGGCCGCAGAGGAAGAGCTCTATTCAGAGGAGATCCTCGCCAAGCTCGAGCGGCTCAAAAGGAGAAAGCCCGAGAGCGCATATAAGCTCCTTAAGGATGTTAATTTAAGCATCAACCTTATCCGCAGGATCGTAAAGAGGGTCGTGCGGCTCG
>JAUSLB010000096.1 GCA_030646655.1 Deltaproteobacteria bacterium
CAGAGAAGCTTTTTGGAGTTTGAAATCAATATAGAATTTTACAAATTTTGCGATCAGTATTCACTTCTCAGGGTGGAGGTATTTCTTGAACCACCTTGCCGCAAGGCTTGAGACCTCTTCCAATGCGCTCGGCTCCTCGAACAGGTGCGTAGCGCCCGGCACAATGACCATCTCCTTTTCAGCCTTTATCTTATTGTAAGCCTTCCTGTTGAGCTCTATTACCAGCTCGTCCCTCCCGCCCACGATAAGGAGGGTCGGCGACTTCACCTTGCTTAAGTAATCGTCAGCCAGATCCGGTCTGCCTCCTCTTGATACTATCGCCCCTATCATTATCCCGTAAGCCGTAGACGCCTGAAGCGCCGCGGCAGCCCCTGTGCTCGCGCCGAAATACCCTATCCTTAACCCCGAGGCCTCCTCCTTAAGCCACTCTGTGGCCGCTTTAAGCCTCTCGGAGAGAAGGCCGATATTAAAGCGGGTCTCGTAGTCTATGTCCTCTTCCCTCGTAAGAAGATCCATCAGGAGGGTCCCGAGCCCGGCCTTCCTTAAGACCTGAGCGACATAGTTATTTCGGGGGCTATGGCGTGAGCTGCCGCTCCCATGCGCGAAGAGGACTATGCCCTCAGCCCCCTCAGGCACGGCGAGCGCCCCCTCAAGCCTTGCCTCCGCGCCAGCTTCGATGTGGACGAGCCGTTCGTTAGAGCTTATAAGCCTCATATCCGCCCCTATTAAGGTTAAAAAGCGGAACTGTTGCTTTAGACCTCTGGCCCCGGAAATCTTTCTATAAGTATTGCCTGACAAGATTGTATTGTCAATAGGAGCGATAACTACTTGATTCTATTGATAAACTCTATCTATCCTCCTACAAGCCTCCTCGTAATATCAGCTACGTGCCTGCCCTGAAACCGTGCCATGTTGAGCTCTGCCTCGCTCGGGAGCCTGCTCCCGTCAGTCCCGGCTATGGTAGAAGCGCCGTAAGGGCTCCCCCCTGTTATCTCTTTCAGCGTCATCTGCCCCTTTTCAGCGTAAGGCATGCCTACTATTATGAAGCCCAAATGCAGTAAGGGGATATGGAAGCTTAAGATAGTCGACTCCTGCCCGCCGTGCTGGGTCGCGGTGGAGGTAAAGACGCTTGCGACCTTGCCGACGAGGGCGTCTTTCATCCAGAGCCCGCCTGTAGAATCTATGAAAGTCTTCATCTGGGCGGACATATTGCCGTAGCGCGTAGGCGTGCCGAAGATTAGCGCGTCAGCTCCGCTTAAGTCATCGAGCGTAGCAACAGGTATATGGGCGAACTTTTTCTTTGCCTCGGCCGCCCCCATCTTGGCGATAATATCGTCCGGCAAAGTCTCCTTTACCTGAAGGACCTTTACCTCAGCCCCTTTCACCTGTTTAGCCCCTTCTGCCGCCGCCTCTGCCATCCTGTAGATGTGCCCGTAGAGGCTGTGGAAGATAACATTGATTTTCATCCCTTCTCCTCCTTGTCCGCGTTACGGATCGGTTTAGTCTGCAAGAGTTTAAAGCTTATTAAGCCCGTTAAGCGCCGCCTCCTTGTAGGCGTCCGAAAGCGTCGGGTAGTTAAAGACAACGTCTTTAAAATAGTCGACAGGCCCGCCGTAATTCAATACGGCCTGCCCTATGTGTATCAGCTCGGAGGCCTTCTCCCCTATTATATGAACGCCTAAGAGCATGCGGGTCTTCCTGTCGAATAGGAGCTTGAGCATGCCGTGGACATCGCCTATTATCTGGCCTCTGGCGACCTCGTGGAAATAGGCGCTCCCGACCTCGTAGGAGATCCCTTTTTCAGTGAGGCTCTCTTCGTTTTCACCTACCATCGATATCTCCGGTATCGTGTATATGCCGAAAGGGAGATGCCCGGCTATCTCGCAGGTAAGGCCCTCTTTCTGGAAGGCGTGGCATACCGCACGCCTACCCTGCTCCATAGAGGTTGACGCGAGAGAGGGAAATCCTATGACATCCCCTACCGCGTATATATGCGGGACGCCTGTCTGAAAACTCTCATTGACTGAAAGCAGGCCCCTGTCGTCCGCCTTTATCCCGATGGAGCCGAGGTTGAGAATATCCGTATTCCCTACCCTGCCCATCGTGTAGAGGAGCTTTTCGGATAACAGTTCTTTCCCGCTTTTCAGGCGTGTAAGAACCCTGCCCCTGCTCTCTACGGCTATATCGACCACTTCCTCGTTGAGCCTCAAGGTCACGCCGGAGTGCCTCATCCAGTACATGAGGTTATTGACTATCTCAGTGTCCGCGAATGAAAGGAGCCTCTCTTTCCTGTCAACAAGGTTTACCCTGACCCCGAGGGCCGCGAAGATGCAGGCGTACTCGCACCCTATCACGCCGCCTCCGATGATGGTAAGGTTATAAGGTATCCTGTCGAGCCCGAGGATCGAATCGCTGTCGTATATGTGCTCTACGTCAAATGGGACGTCCGGGGGCCGTGCCGGCCTCGTGCCTGCGGCTATAACGATAAAATCAGCGAAAAGCTCCTCTGTCACGCCGTTCACCTTATTTAAGAGCATATGCCCGTCAATGAAGGACGCCTCGCCGTAGATTATCTCTACGTTATTCCTCATGAACTGGTCTAATATGACCTCCATCTGCTTTCTTATCACCTCGGTCTTCCTGTGCATCAGCTCGCTTAAGGTGACGTCTTTGCCGAGGCTGAACTGGAAGCCGATTATGGCCCTCTGCCTGATGGCCGCGAAGAAAAGGGCTGTCTCGCGGAGCGTCTTTGAGGGGAGCGTCCCGGTATGGAGGCCCGCCCCGCCTATGTAGGGCTTACGCTCTATTATGGCGACTTTTTTCCCGAGCTTGGCGGCCTGCAGGGCGGCCTTCTGGCCTCCGGGGCCTGAGCCTATCACAAGGACGTCATATCTTCTCATATCCCCTCAGGGCAGGGCCGGGCAAAAAGCGTTTTCCGGCACATTTATAATAGGGTTCATGGATGGCGCCAAAAAGGAGAGCTTATTTTTTCAGGGATAAGATCTAAATATATCGGGTAAATACGGTTTTTTCAAATCAGGGATATCCTGCCTATGGCCTTGTCTATCCTCTCCCTGACCTCCTTAGCGACAAGCGCTATCGCAGGGTTCTCTATGACAGCCATCGAGATGACGGGGTCTATGGCGGCAACGGTAGAGCCGCCCTCGTCGTTCTCATGGATTATTATGTTGCACGGGATCATGAGCCCTATATCGGCCTCGACAGTGAGGGCCTTATACGCGAGCGGCGGGTCGCAAGCGCCGAGTATCGTGTAGCCCCTGAAGTTCTTATTGAGGCTGTTCTTTACCAGCTCCGCCACATTTATCTCGGAGACTATCCATAAGCCCTCCTCCTTAAGGGCGGCCCGCGCCCTCTCAAGCGCCTCGGAATATCCGCAATCGAGCTTTCTGGATATCGAGTATCTCGCCATTACGCCTCCCGGAGCTTCAGCCCGCGCAAAGCTAATCCATTGTGAAGAGGCCGTCCGGCAGTACGGGGTTGACCTCGAGGTCTTCCATGAGGACTTCTTCCGCCTTCCCGGAGTTGTCGAAGGATTCCACTTTAAGCGGAAGCATGGTCTCTTTCTCAAGCCATAAGATATATCTGCTCTTGCCTGAGGGGTCTTGAGGCTTGCCCTCCACCTCTACTACGGCAGTCTCCCTCCCCCTGACCTTTTCGTCCCCGACGACATCTACCCGGCCGTCTTTCCGAAGCGTATCGATCGTTCTTAAAAGCTCCCCTATATCGGACTTATCGACAGTATGGCCCTCAGAGCTCTTAATAAGATAATCATCAGGCTTCAGGCGGAGCACAAAGGGCTTAAAAAACCCGAAAGGCCTTAAAGAAACCTCCCTTTTCAAAGGGTCATAGACCAGCACCGCCCCCTTGTGCGGCCTTATGAACTCCATCCTTATAAAGCCCGGCCTTTTATAGAAATACCTGATCACTTCCGAGCCGTTGCCGGAATTCAGAGTGACCGCGTAGGTATCGACCGAGTTGTAGCTCTCCAGCGCCGCGCTTATGGGGTCTTTCGCGGCAAGGGATAGTGCGGCCAAAAAAAAATTCCGAATAGCATCTTATCCCCTGTCTTTAGGTCTCCTGAAGCGGGGGCTTAAAGCCGTTTAGTGGTTAAAAATGGTTCGGGCGACGATCACGAGCCTTAAGGAATTATAGCGTTATCCGGCTATTTTGCAAATAGCAGGATGTTGAAAAAGTCCGTCCTGGACTTTTTCAACAACGATTTGGCCGGACTGCCTCCGTCCAATCCTTACAAATTGCTCGACTTTTTTAGTTTCGCAATTGCACAATCCGTTCAACAGTTGCTGGATTGTGGCTGGTAAGGAAAATTACATTTATATAGCTCGCCTTGTCACTTCGTGAGCCGGCGAGCATCCAGAGGCAATACAACCGTGGATTGCCTTAGCAGGCTGTTTTTCAACAGAGTGCTAGGTTAATCCTTCTCCCTTTCGAGTATGGGGTAAGCGACGTTCGTGATGTAGGAGTTTATCCTTTTAAGGTTGGTCAGCACATCGAGGTGTATGGCGCTTGTGTCGATCGATTCCTTCAATCCCATGTGGAGCCTGTTTATGTGCGCCTGCCTGAGCTCCCTTTCAAGCTCAGAGACCTATGCCTTGTGGGTCAGGAGCTTTCTGGCGAGCTCCGCGTCGCTCCCGGCAAACGCCGCCGCGCCCATATCAAAGTTCTCGGCGACCTTCCGGTGGAGCGCCTCTATCTCCTTCATCCCGTCTTTTGAGAAAGAAAGGCCTGACCTTATCTTTTTCCTCGCAAGGTCCATCAGGTTCTTGTCTATGACATCCCCTATATTCTCGATATTGTCCGAGAACATCATTATCTCGAGCTCTCTGCTGGCCTGCTCCTCTGAGAGGCCCTCGCGCCCGATCTTCGCCAGGTATAGCTTTATCTCCCTGTCGAGGAGATCGACATCATCGTCTTTTTCCTCTATGTATTCGAGGAGATCGATGTCGTTCTTCTCGAATACATCGATGGATTTTTTCAGCATCTCCCCGACTATATCAGCCGAGCGGAGCGATTCCCTCGCGGCCTGAACGAGCGCCAGGGTAGGGGAAGTAAGGACTATGGGGTCTAAATATTTGGGGCCGAACCTGCCTGAAGGCGCTGATTCGGGCAGGAGATACTTTATGAAACGGGTGAACGGGCCGATGAATGGCAAGAATAATACAGCTATGGCGATATTGAAAAATGTATGGGCGTTCGCTATCTGCCTCGCCAGATCCCCTGTGGAAAGCCCGACAAGGTATGTGAAAACGCCGAGGAACGGGATGACTATGACGACCCCTATCACCTTAAACAATATATGCGCGAGAGCGACCCTCTTGGCGTCAACCGCAGCGCCTATGCTCGATATTATGGCGCTTACGGTAGTGCCTATGTTGGCCCCTAGCACTATAGGCATCGCCGCATCAAGGGTCAAAAGCCCCGCGTGGGCCGCTGTAATGGCAAGTCCGAGGGTCGCGGCGCTGCTCTGAAGGAGTGCCGTTAATAGGGCGGCTATTATTATGCCTGCGAACGGGTCGCGGCTCAGGCTCAGAAGAATATCCGTCCATAACGGGTTACGGGTCACGGGCTCGAAGGTCTCTATCAGCACCTTGAGCGCGAAAAAGACGAACCCGAACCCGAGGACAGCCTGCCCGAGGTCTTTGCCGGGGCCTTTTCTACCGAAGTATGTTACGAGTATCCCGGCACCTATAAGGGCGATAGCGTAATCATAGACCTTAAAGGCTATTATCTGGACGGTCAGGGTTGTGCCTATGTCGGCCCCGAGTATGA
>JAUSLB010000099.1 GCA_030646655.1 Deltaproteobacteria bacterium
GAGGGAGGGCGTTCAGCACCTTGAGGAGTCCCTGAAGGCAACGAACAATAACGAGCACGCCAAGGAGGCCTTAGACCACGTCAAGGAGGCTATAAAGCACGCGGAGGAATCCATAGTCCACGCTGAGAAGGTAGAGAAGTAAGCTCAAAGACATCTCTGCCTTAAAAAAAGAAAAAACCGGCTCGTTTAAAAGCCGGTTTTTTAATCGGCAGTCCCGACCTTTTAAGGGCGGGTCAAAGCCTAGCTATATAAAAGGCAATTACCTTGCCGACAATCCCCGCCATTAATGGCGGGGTAATTGAATATCTGAAAGAACCTCTAACTCAGCTCAGTAACCGGATCGAATTTTTCCGATAATGAGTCGCGGAGCTTCTTTAACGCGGAAGATTCGATCTGTCTTACCCGCTCCCTTGTAAGCCCAAGCTCATCTCCGACCGATTGCAGGCTTTCAGGCTCGTCCGCCATTACCCTTTTATTTATTACAAGCCTCTCCTTTTCGTTCAATAGGGCGAGCGCGTGTTTTATTTCTTTCTTTACGATCGCGCTCTCCTGTTTTACGGCTACCGCCTCTACAGGGCCGGGGCGGCTGTCCGAGAGCATATCTATCCAAGCCGATTTTTCATCGAGCGACGGGGTATTCAGCGACAGGTCATGGGGGAACTCCACCCCTTCGGCGTTGGGCTCCGGCGCTCTCTGCCCCTCCTCAAGCGGGATCGCCCCGCCATTTTTATAGAAGAGCCTCTTTTTCAGCGCCTTTGAGTTCCGCCTCACTATCCCGGTAGTCCTTAAGATAAAGTCCTGTATAAAGGACTTTATCCACCATGTCGCGTAGGTGATGAGGCGGAAGCCTTTGTAGGGGTTGAACTTCTTTACGGCGACCATAAGGCCGATGTTGCCTTCCTGAATAAGGTCGGCAAGCCTGCACCCGTAGCTGCGGAACTCAAGGGCTATCCTTACTACATACCTTAAGTTCGAGATTACGAGCTTATGGGCGTCGTCTATATTTTTTCCCCTGAAATAGCGCTCGGCGACCTCGAACTCCTCTTCGGACGAGAGCACAGGGTATCGGTTTATCTCTTGGAGATAACTCTGTAATGAATCCGAAACAACCGGAAGGCCCATCTTTTACCTCCGTTAGCACTCATATTCTTAGAGTGCTAATATTATATAAACAAGGTATGGAATTGTCAAGAGCGGTTTAGCTGCGAAAGTAAGCATTATATCAAAATAAAAGAGCCGGGGCAGGTGTTACCGCGCCCGGCTCGTCTTTAATAAGGATCGTAGTATGCTCTTTAATGCGCCTCTTCGAGGGCGCCCCCGATATAGAGCATGGAAAGCAGCGCGAATATGAAGGCCTGTATGAATATGACCAGCACCCCGAGCGCGGTGGAGACCGCGAGGAGCGGGTATGCTATGGGCATGAGTATAAGGAGCACCCCCACTATCTGCTCGTGGCCCATCATGTTCCCGAAGAGACGGAGAGACAAGGAAAGCGGCCTTGCCAGATGGCCTATTATCTCGATGGGTATCATGAGAGGGGCAAGCCACCATACGGGGCCCACAAAGTGCTTTAGGTATTTTACCCCGTGCTCCTTAACCCCTATTACGTGCGTTGCGAAGAACACCACGAGGGCGAGCCCCAATGTGGTATTGAGGTTCGCGGTAGGGGGAAGCAGGCCCGGCACAAGCCCGAAGGCGTTTGAGACGAAGATGAATACCGCAAGGGTGAGTATGAAGGGGAAGTACTTCCTCCCCTTGTGCCCCATGTTCTCATCCACCATGTTCATGAACGCGTCCGCCACGATCTCAAGGACCGACTGGAGCTTTCCGGGGATAAGCTTAAACCTCCCGCCGACAAGGAGCGAGAATATCGCAAGCCCTATAATGATGTATATCATCATGGCCGTGTGCGCCGGCAGCCCGAATGCGGGCAAAAGTATCTCCTCGTGCATTTTAAGAAGCCTCCTCTACGGCTACGAATATCATCACCCCTACCGTCGTGAATATAGACCCGGTAAGGCCTAAAAGGAGCGGCAGGGGGCTAAACCAGCCTTTTGAAATGATGTATGCGAAAATAAGCGCCGTTGCGGCGAACCTGACATAGTAGCTCCGGGCAACGAGCCTTCCGGCCTTTTCCGCCTCTAAGTTTATGCCCTTCCTGACTATGCGCATCAGCCAGAATATGTTTATAACCCCTAATATATAACCCGCCGCGAAGCCGGAGGCAAGAGTGTTTTTTATGAGCGCGGCTATGGCTGTCCCGGAAATCCCGGCTATAAGGTTCGCGGCCGCTATCTTATAGGCGGTCGAGGCGCTTACCAGACCTTTTGAGCTTGTTGAATTCGCTGCATCAGGAGCCATATTTTTTAATCGTCTCGAACATGCTCTTAAAGCCCGCGGCTATGCCTAATATCAAAAATATTATCGTAAATACCGGCTTTGTCGAGAAGAACTTATCGAGGTATATGCCAATTAAAAGCCCGATAAAAGTCGAGGCGACCATGGTTATGCCCATAGAGGAGAGCATAGCCAGATTTTTAAAAAAGCCCCTTTCGCCGTTATCCTTATCCGCCATTATGGCCACCCCTTATAATTAAAGTATCGAACGGGCGCTAAAGTCAAGCGGGGCGGCAAGAGAACCGGAGTTTTTTAACATAACGGGCAGGGCGAAGTCAAACGGTTTATCAGTAAGGCCAAAAACCTATTTGCGCCCTGTGGTCGCTTTTGGAAGGGGGCGGGGTCCCCAAACCCTAATTTTAATGCCCCCCTTTTCTAAAGGGGGGCAGGGGGGATTACAAAACAGGCGTTTGCCTTGACGATTAAACCCTTTGCTGATAAAATCAAAAATCTTTTATTTTCCCCGCTTTTGGGGTTTAATACGGTTTTCATCCTGTCGAGGGCTGTTTAAAGGAGGCTTGATTTGAAGAGCATCATAATGGCCGGTGGATTCGGCACGAGGCTCCGCCCGCTTACGAACAACCTTCCCAAGCCCATGGTCCCCATGGCGAACAGGCCCATTATCGAGCATATAATCGAGCTGTTGAAGAGGAATTCAGTGACCGACCTGACCGCCCTTCTTTACTTCCAGCCAGAGATGATCTCCAACCACTTGGGCGACGGCTCCTCACTCGGCGTAAAGTTAGACTACATAACATTGACGGTTGACCTCGGCACGGCCGGAGCCGTAGGCAGCGCCATGCGCAGGTGGGCTGAGACCGAAGGCACGACCCTTGTCATAAGCGGGGATGTGCTTACTGACTTTGACATAAACAAGGCGGTTGATTTTCATAAAAAGAAAAAGGCTCTGGCCACGATCGTCTTAACAAGGGTCGAGAACCCGCTCCCGTTCGGGATAGTGATAACCGATAAGCAGGGCCGTATTACGAAGTTCCTGGAAAAGCCCGGCTGGGGCGAGGTCTTCAGCGACACCATAAATACCGGCATCTATATACTTGAAAAAGAGGTGCTGGACTTCATCCCCAAGGACAGGGAGTTCGACTTCAGCAAAGACCTGTTCCCGGCTTTGCTCGAGCAGAAAAAGCCAATCTACGGCTATACGGCTGAAGGGTACTGGAAGGACATCGGGAGCCTCGAGGAGTACAGGGCCGCCAATATGGACATCCTTCAGGGCAAGGTGCATGTTACGATACCGGGCGACGAGGTCGAGGGCAAAGGCATCTGGGTCGGCAAGGGATCGAGGATCGATTTCACCGCAAGGCTCGAAGGCAGGATAGTAATAGGAGAGGGCTGTAAGATCGAGGCCGATGCGCGCATCTCGAACTCCATCATCGGCTCGAATACCGTAATAGAGGAGGGGGCCGTAATAATAGATTCGGTCCTCTGGAACAATATAAGGGTCGCCAGAGGCGCTTCCCTCCACGAAAATGTAGTGGGGAATAATACCGGGATATTCGAGAGGGCTCACCTCGCAGAGGGCGTAATCGTAAGCGACCACTGCCAGATAGGGAGGAACGCCACACTCAAGGCCAATGTAAAGGTCTGGCCGCATAAGACCGTAGAGGACGACGCCACGCTCGCCTCAAGCCTCGTCTGGGGCGAGAAGTGGAGCAGGCACATATTCGCCACATACGGCGTCACAGGCCTTGCCAACATAGAGCTGACGCCGGAGTTCGCGGCAAAGCTCGGGGCCGCCTACGGGGCGTCCCTTAAAAAAGGCTCTACGGTATCGACGAGCAGGGACGCGCACAAGGCCTCGCGCATGATAAACAGGGCCGTTATGACGGGGATGCTCTCTACAGGGGTAAATGTCCACGATTACGGGGTCACGCCCCTGCCCGTCTGCCGTTTCCTCGCCAGACAGGGCAACGAGGTCGGCGGGGTGCACACGAGGCGCTCTCCTTTCGACCCGAAGCTCATCGACCTTAAGTTCTTTGATAACCGGGGATTGGACCTGCATCCGGGGTACGAAAAGACTATAGAGAAGCTCTTTTTCAGGGAGGACTTCGAGAGGGTCTCCGTGGAAGAGACGGGGGAGATGGTCTTCCCGATACACGGGTTCGAGTACTACCAGAACGGGTTCATGTCGAGGGTGAACGCTAAGACGATAAGCAAGGCCGGCTTTAAGATGGTGCTCGATTATTCTTACGGATCGTCGTCGCGCATATTCCCGTCGATTATGGGCCAGATGAACTGCGAGATAATCGCGCTTAACGCCAACCTCGACGGCACGAAGACGACCCGTACCGCGGAGGAGTTCCAGAAGGCCATAGACCAGCTCTCTTCGATAGTCCGCTCGCTCAAGACGGATATCGGCTTCTACCTCGACGCGGGAGGAGAGAAGGTATTCCTGTTCGATGAGACAGGCGAGGTGCTCGACGGCGATACCGCCCTCGATGTGATGGCCCTCCTTGCCATGAAGAGCAATAAGGCGCAGGGCAAAAAAGGGGTCATCGCCGTGCCGATAACGGCCTCGCGGGCGATAGACGCGCTCGCGGACACATACGGCTTTACCGTAAAGAGGACAAAGACTACTACGAGGGGGCTGATGGAGGCGGCTGTTGAGGAGGGGGTCTTATTCGTCGGCGAGCAGACAGGCGGCTTCATATTCCCGGAGTTCCAGCCGAACTTCGACGGCATGTACGCTATAGTTAAGCTCTTAGAGATGCTCGCCCAGTCGGGCGCGAGGCTCCACAGGCTCATAAGGGAGATCCCGCCCTCCATAATATTGAAGGACAAGATACCGTGCTCCTTCGAGAACAAGGGCATGGTCATGAGAAGGCTCGCCGAGGATTCTCATAAGCAAAAGACGGTCCTCTTGGACGGGATAAAGATATTCTTCGGGGAAGACTGGATAGTGGCGCATCCCAGTCAGGACATGCCGTACTTCCACCTGGTCGCCGAGGCATCGACCGAGGAGGCGGCGCTGGAGCTTATCACAAAATACAGCGAGAAGATAAAATCATGGCAGAAGTTGTAAGCCTCGTCGTCGGGCCGTTGGAGGTCAACTGCTACATAGTCTGGGACAAAAAGACGCGGGAGGCGTTTATAATAGACCCCGGCGCCGATGCGGAGGAAATAACCGGCGCTATAAAAAAAGAGGGGCTTAAGGTAAAATACATAGTGAACACCCACGGCCACTTCGACCATGTCGGCGCCGACGCGGCGGTGGCGTCCGCTACAGGCGCAAGGCTCGCTATACACAGGAACGACTCGGTCCTTCTTGCCGACGCGCACGAGCACGGGATTATATTCGGGGTAAAGATGCAGAGGCAGCCCGGCCCTGATATGCTCTTGTCAGGCGGCGAGGAGCTTAAGGCAGGAGAGGTTATTCTAAAGGTCATCCACACGCCCGGGCACACAAAAGGCGGGGTATGCCTCTATAATGAGAAGGACGGGATCCTTTTTACGGGAGATACGCTTTTTGCCGGGAGTATCGGGAGGACGGATTTCGAGGGCGGGTCATTCGACGAGATTATAGCCTCAATAAAGGGAAAGATACTGCCGCTCGGGGACTCGGTCAGGGTTTTCCCGGGACACGGCCCGTCCTCGACAATAGGCGGGGAGAAAGAGACAAACCCCTTCCTCTCGTCTGTCAAGGCCTGAAGCGGCAAGGGGAAAATCCCCGCAGGACTCAAGTGGTATTAAAAGACAAAAAAATAGTCCTCGGCGTAACGGGCGCGATCTCGGCCTACAAGGCGCTTGAGCTCACGAGGCTCCTCGTAAAAGAGGAGGCGGCCGTCTGGCCGGTGATGACACGCTCGGCTAAAGAGTTCATAACCCCTTTAAGCTTATCGACGCTTGCAAGAGCAGGGGTCTCCTCCGAGCTCTTTGAGCTTACCGAAGGCTCTAAGATAAGCCACATAGAGCTTGCGCAATCGTCAGACCTTATAATAGTAGCCCCTGCCACAGCCAATATTATCGGCAAGATCGCCTCGGGCATCTCGGACGATCTCCTTACTACCGTTATCTCAGCCGCTGCAGCGCCTGTATTGATAGCCCCCTCGATGAATTGCAGGATGTGGGAGAACCGTATAGTGCGGGAAAATGTCGAGAAGCTTAAAAAGCTCGGCTACCTCTTCGCCGGGCCTGATACAGGGGAGCTTGCGTGCGGCTACGATGGGAGGGGGAGGCTTGCGAATGTAGCGGAGATCCTCGATGCGGCGGAAGAGGCCCTGACAATAAAGGATTTAAAGGGCGAGAAGGTGCTCGTCACGGCAGGGCCTACGAGGGAGGCGATAGACCCCGTAAGGTTCGTCTCTAACGCGTCCTCGGGCAGGATGGGCTACGCCCTTGCCAAGGCCGCGAAAAGGCGGGGCGCCGAGGTCGTGCTTGTAAGCGGCCCTTCTTATCTCCCGAAGCCTTCGGGCATAACATTCGTCCCCGTGACCGCAGCCGATGAGATGCGTGACGCCTGCGTGAGGTATTACCCCCAGTCAACCATAGTGATCATGGCCGCGGCCATAGCGGACTACAGGCCAACGAAGAGCTACCCCACGAAAGTAAAGAAGGACGCGAAGACCCTGTCTATCGAGATGGAAAGGACAATCGATGTCCTGCAGTACATGGGGAGGAAAAAGAAGAACGGCCAGATACTCGTGGGCTTTGCCCTTGAGACGGAGAACCTCGAGGAGAACGCTAAGAAGAAGCTTAATGAGAAGAACCTCGACCTCGTTGTTGCCAATACCCCGCTGGGCCTCGACAGCCTTACCAATCAGGTGACGATAATAAATAAAGAGGGCGATATAGAGGTGTTGCCGCTGCTCGGGAAGATTGATGTCGCCGACAGGATACTCGACAGGGTAGTCAGGATGAGGGATTAGCAGGCCGCTGAAAAAGTCCATCTGCTTCGTTGGCATCAAAGCTCGTCACTGCGGCGTAGTGGCTAACTACGCCTCATTCCTCGCTTCTCGACGCCTCGCATCTGG
>JAUSLB010000100.1 GCA_030646655.1 Deltaproteobacteria bacterium
TAACAAAGAACGGCTATTTCCTGTAGGTCTTGTGGCAGTTTACGCACCCGTCAAGAAGCCTCTTTGCGGCAGAGAGCATCATTTTCTGGTCGTTTTTGCCTGCGGCGGAGGCGAGGGCCTCGAGATCAGAGTGAAATTCGCCGTCGAGCTTCTCGAACTCCATTATCTTGTCAGGGTTCTTGGGAGGCTTTATCTTGCCTGAATGCAAGGCCTCCGTAGTCCTCTCACTTTTTCCATGAAGGGATTCTACCGCCCCATGCACCCTCGCCCCGTCCCCGAGCGCTACGCCTGATACGATCTCTTTAAAAGCCGAATCGAGCGTAAACATCTCCTCAAGGAGCGGGTTACCTGCGGTAGCCGCCGCCTTTTTATCCGGTGCGGGGGCTGTGTTATGTTGCCCGGCCGCAAAGGCGGGCAACGCGGTTAAAGAGAAAAGCGCAAGGGCCGATAATATCTTTTTCATAAAACCTCCTTTAAAAATTTTACTCAGCTGTTTTAAAATTCGTATCTTATTTGGACATAGATGTTGTCGTTTTTATCGAGCGAGCCGAACTGAGTGGTATCTTTCTTCCCGCCGAAGATATCAGCGCCGAGAGCCCCCCAGATGTGGTCCGAGAAATTATATCTGGCTTCGGGATTCAGTAGGTAATCCTTATCCGTAAGACCATAGAATGAAAACCATGAAAGCCTTAAATTTTGGTGCATAAGAAAGTAGGTGATTCTAAAGCCGGCAAGCTGCCTGTATCCGGGTTCCTTCGGGAAGCCGGAAATAAGATTTTTTTTGTATTCAGGATAGTCATGCATATATTCTCCAAGATACTGGAGTCCCACGGTAAAATCCTCAAAAAACTGCCTCTGGTATCCGATCAGGAATTTTGTCTGTGAATTCGGAATAAGCGGGTTTACTCCCTTCCTGTCCTCCCTTGAATCGTAATGTCCGGCCTCAAGGCTCAAAACTCCGTTCAGCGCGCTCCTCTGAAGGCTTATGCCGTAGACCGAAAGCTCCGGATAGAAGAGCGTAATCCTTGTAGGCGAAGAGAGGCTGTCCGGCAGCAAGGAGGGGGTCTTGAAAAAACCTCTATAAACGTATATGGAGGCATCGAAGCCGGCTATGTCACGGTATGCGCGCAGGGCAAGCTCGGCATTTTTAAGGTTAGCGGCCGGCTCTTTTTTCTCTCTGTTCGTAACGCCCGGCATGGGGTCGAAACTCCAGAACCTGTTTAGGCCGGGGAACCTGTTCGGCTCAAAAAAAGGAATAATGACAAGTTCAAAAGAAGCAAAATTCGGATAAAAGCCGAACTTAACCCCGTCCACGCCCTTCTTGAGATACTCCATCGGCCTGCCGGAAAAGAACGCCTCGTAGTCCTTCGGGAATATGTCGTTTATAAATATCAGGTCCCCGAGCCCCCATGTGATAATCTGCCTGCCGGCCCTCAAGTCCCACTTTTCTTTTATAAGGTCGAGGTAACCTTCCCTCAATTCTCCGTCACCCTTTTCTTCAATGTGGTCGTAGAATACGTCAGTCTTTATGAAGATGCGGAAAGGCTCACTTGAGCCGTCAAGTTTTATCTGGCCCCTTTCCTCGGCCCATTTAAAATCCCCTCCGTCCGGGTTCGATGTATCGGTATCGAAAGAGTAGTTGCCCTGCAAAAAACCATGCAAAGAGAGGTCGTCTGCATACGCGGAAGAAAAAGACAGTGCGGTTGCCAACATCGCTGACAAAAAAATTTTGTTCATTGCTTTTCCTGATGAGAGGGGCAAAAGAAACCTTTGAGAATTCATTTTTCAGTCATTATTCAACCCATTTTTTGGGAGGCTGTTTTAGGTACCTTTCGCTGAAGAGGCTGTCCTCGATGCCTATATTGTAATCAACCTTTGTAAAAGAGACCTCCGTTGAGTGGCCGCTCTGGAGGTTTTTCATCTGTCTTTTTGTCACGGTGGGGAACCCTTTTGCATCCTTTACCTCTTCCGCGGAAAAGACCCTGTAGAGTTCCCCTTTTTTATCGTAATATTCTTCCTTCAAAGGCAAAAAGCCTTTCTTATCTATCCACGAGAGCTTGAAACTATAATCAACATCTCCCGCCTTTGGAGCGCTTTTTACAACATAACAATCCGAAGCTCCCAGCTTCTCCTCCTTTACGATCGCGTGCGTATCATCTTCTATGTCCCTGCCCGAGAGGTCTTCATAGGTGAAGTCCGAGCCGACGAAGCTTGAGGACTTGTCCTGAGCCGCTATCCTCCTTACCATGTTAAGCGCTGGTATAAAGAGCCATCTGTCGTCATCTCTCCCCGGGTACTTATAGACCATAAACGTCATGTCCTTGACGTCAGCCGGCTGGAAAAAGTACATAAAATACTTCTGATCGCCGCCGGCCTCGCCGTAGTTTTTTCGCAGCATCGTAAGCTCCCTTATCCTCTCGGAGCCGGACTTGCCTATGAGCTTCATCATTACCCTTGCCTTGAAGTCCTTACCCTGATAGAGGAAGGCGGCCTGCGAGTTTTTCATCACCTCCTCAGGGGATAACGCGAAAGCCTTGAACGGCAGAAGAACCGCTACAAGCAAGACAGCCATGTGTTTAAGCATATTATGCCTCCGGTTGTTTATGTTTATTTGCATATCGCGCTACCGTCTGTCTAACCTTTTTCAACCACGGTTTGGCCGGAGTGAATCCGGCCAAATCTTACAAATTGCTCGACTTTTCGGTCTCGCAATTTGGCAATCCGTCCCCATCATGGTGATTGCCTATCAGGTTGCGGCTTGAAGCAACCTGATAAAGACCCTTTAATCAGCCAGCCCCTCGTTAAAACTATCAAGGCCGGCAGATAGATAATCGTAAAGAGGGCGCTTAATGTCATCATGCTTACGATGAACGCCCCTACCGTTATGTAGGGGGTAAGGGGCGCAAAGAGCATGACCGAGAAGGCCGAGGCAAAGAGAAGGGCGTTACGCATTATGCCCTTGCCCGGCCTCGCCGCGCTCCAGAGGAGCGCCTCCTTTATAAGCTCGTTATCGATGGTCCTTCCCTCCTGGCAGGCCTCCGTCAATCTCTGTTTGAACCTGCTTATAAAGTGTATGGCAAAGTCAACGGCCATGCCCAGCGATAGGCAGCTTAAAACGGAGATCGGCATGTCGAAGTCCTTTCCCGCGAACCCGATGACCCCGTAGACGAGCAGTATCGTGAAAAGAAGAGGTATGTAGCCTACTATCGCCCACCTCACTGAACGGAAGTTGAAGGCGAGTATTACAAAGATTACCAGCAGGGCGGCTATAAAGCCCTTGAGCATGTCCCAGAGGACCTCGTCGTTCCACACTAAATTAAAGTATGCGATGCCGGCGGGCCTTAGCTCCAGCTTATCGGGGTGCGCCTTGCTGTACTCATCTGCCGCCTTTATCACCCCCCTCATCGCCCCTGCGTCCCATGTCTTGAGCTGCACCCAGATATTCGCCTTGGTGAAGGGATAATCAACGACATTATCGAGGTCAGAGGGTTTTGCAGACATGCCGAAGAGGAATAGATACTGCCCTATGGCGGCCTTTGAATCAGGCACCGAGTCGTATTCGGGGTCGTTGTCATGCAGCACAAGATTGATCCTCTTTACGTAATCCACGACCGAGCTTGTCTTGCCGACGGCGGGGAGCCTCTCAAGGTGCCTCTGGAGGCCCTCGATGTGCCTCATGGCCTCAGGGGCCTTGATGTAATCCTCTTCGTTCGAGACGGCAACTATATACGCCAGCGAAGTCCCGCCGAGGGACTGGTTTATGACCGTATCGGCCACGCGTATGTCGCTGTTTTTTTTGAACCACTCAACCATGTTGTTGTTTACGGTTATCTTCGTTATGCCGATTACGCTGAGGGCGCAAAGGATCAGGCCGACCGCTACCGTGGTCTTTGGCCTGTTCGCGCCAAGGCCGCCGAGCCTGCTTAAGAATACGGAGGTCCTGCCTGCGCCCGTCTCCTCCCTTAAAGACGCGCGGCTGAGTTTTTCTACGCTTATAAACGTCAGGAACGCCGGGATAAGGGTGAAGCTTGAGACGAGCAATATAATTGTGCCGAACGCCACGCCGAAGCCGAAGACCTTCACGGGGATTATGTTCGCTAAAAGAAGGGAACCGAAGCCCACTGCCG
>JAUSLB010000118.1 GCA_030646655.1 Deltaproteobacteria bacterium
CTAAGGCAATCCACGGATGGATTGCCAAATTGCGAAACTAAAAAAGTCGAGCAATTTGTAAGGATTGGACGGAGGCAGTCCGGCCAAATCGCGGTTGAAAAAGTCCAGGAAGGACTTTTTCAACATCCTGTTAGCCAAGTAGCCCGTGCGGAAGATAACGCATGGAATAATTTAAGAAAAGCCCCCGCTCATATGTAGATTTAAGCAGGTTTTCAGCCCTTGTCAAGGCGGCCCATTAAGGGGTATTTCGCTGAAAAAACAGACCCGAAACGCGGCATTGTGACAGCTTAGGGATTTTAGTATATAATTACCTAAGTCATTTTAGGTTTTATGTTGCGCTCTTTAACCAAAGCGGATAGAATAACTCCGCTTAAGAACAGCGCAATAAAATATTCGGGCTGCGGAAGATAATTTAAAATAAAGTGGAGGTGGATGATGCCGATTAGCGAGGAGAATAAGAAGAAGATCGTTGACGCCCTTAATACCGACAGGACTTTTGAACTGGCGGCGATCCTGCAGTACATGGGGCACCATTTCGAGGCCGAGGGCCTCGAGAGCCCAGCCGTAATCGACATATTCAAGAAAACAGCTATGGACGAGATGAGGCACGCGGAATCGCTGGCCGAAAGGATCGTTTATCTCGGAGGGGTGCCGGTGCAGAAGCCGGCAGGGCTAAAAAGGGGCGGGGACTTAAAGCAGATGCTCAATGACGACCTTACGATAGAGAACGACGCCATAGAGCGCTACAGGCAGCATGTCAAGCTATGCGCGGACATCGGGGATCCCACCACGAGGCTGATGCTCGAAGGGATACTCTCGCAGGAGGAGGGCCACGCCGATACATTCGAGACTATCCTCGGCGTAAGGAAATAAGCCCGAAAGGAATAATAAGCGTATGATAAAGAAAAAATGGCGCTGCATGGAGTGCGGGTATGTCCATAAAGGGGACGACACCCCGGATGTGTGCCCGCTATGCCTTGCGCCGAGGGACGCATTTTCAGAGGTTGTTTGATGTCTGACGAGAGCCGGGCCGGGGGTGCAGGCCTCCCCGGCCAAAAAGGCGAACCCCGCCCCCGTCAAAAGGCCGCTCCGGAAAAAGAGATAGTAAGGCGCATAAAAGAGGACGGGCCCATAACCTTCGCGGAGTTCATGGGCCTTGCCCTTTACTGGCATGAGGGGGGGTATTATACCTCCTGCCCCGAAAGATGGGGTAAAGGCGGGGATTACATAACGAGCATAGATGTAAGCCCGGCGTTCGCAAGGCTTTTGGGCAGGCAGACGATCGAGATGTGGGATGCCCTCGGCAGGTCCCCTGCCTTCGAGCTCATCGAGGCCGGCGCTGGCCGCGGGTGGCTCTCTAAAGGCATTCTGGAATATTTAAAAGAGGCCTGCCCTGAGCTCGGCAATTCGATAAAGATAAGGCTCATAGAGAAAAACCCGCTCCTCAGAAAGACCCCCAAAGGGCAGGTGACCTGGCACGAGGACCTAAAAGAGCTTAAAGGCCCCATAAAGGGCGTAGTCGTATCGAATGAGCTTGTCGACAGCTTACCCGTCCACATAGTGGAGCAGAGGGGAGGGCTTAAAGAGGTCTTTGTATCCTTTGACAACGACGACGGCTCTTTCGTAGAGGTCTTAAAACCCCCCTCCACGCCTGCCATTGAGGATTATTTCAAAGAGCTTGACATCACACTTATTGAAGGCCAGAGGGCGGAGGTAAACCTCGTTGCAAAAGAATGGATTAAAGAGGCGGGGGTTCTCCTGTCTTCGGGCTTTGTCATAACCATAGACTACGGCCTTCCGGCAAAGGAGCTTTATTCCCCGGAGAGGAAGGGGAGCCTGCTTTGCCACTTCCGCCATACCCTTAACGACAACCCCTTCGTAAATGTAGGCCTTCAGGATATTACCGCGCATGTCGATTTCACCGCGCTTGTAAGCTCCGGGAAAGAAGCGGGCCTTGAGCTCACGGGCTTTACCACCCAGAAGAACTTCCTTTTAGGGCTCGGGATAGAGGAAGACCTCCATGAGATCGAAAGCGTAAGCCTCGAGAGCCTTGAGAAGATAAATGAGAACAGGGCCTTGGGCAGGCTTGTTGCCCCGGGCGGCATGGGGGATACCTTCAAGGTCTTAATACAGCATAAGGGGATCAAAAAGCCGGAATTAAAAGGGTTATCTTTTAAGGATATGAGCCGTTATCTTTAAAAAATCCCTTATTTAACGGCCCTGTTGTAATAAGCCCTGATATATGGTAATTGTTATGACTTTAAAACATAAAAATGGAAGATTCCGGCGGCAAGCGCATGAATGCGTTCGCTATTCATTTTGAAGCTGAATTAGGATAAAATAAAGGTATTGGGAGGTATCGTCATATGGCCGATAAAACAAAGGAAAAAGAGAAGGAAAAAGAGCATAAGCATGTATGCTCAATATGCAGCAGGCCTTCTGATACGACTATCTGCCACGCCTGCGAGGACAAGATCAGGGGCGAGGCCCTCGAGCACAAGCACGACATCGAAAAGCACGGCAGGACAGATACGGGCAGAAGGTAAGCTAACTCGGGGGTGAGCCGTTTTGGTTTTCATGCTTGAACTTAAAAATCGCCTATACCGGAGGAGAGATGGCTGAAAGGATTATCGAGGAGCTTACTATCGCATATAGTACCGAGATCTCCGGGTATTTTTTCTATACCACAGCCGCCGTCATGGTCGGGGACGACAAGGGCAAGAACATATTCGCCCACCTCGCCAAAGAGGAGCTCGACCACATAAGGGTGATAGGCAGGATCTCGGAATCCGTAAAGAGCGGCGCGGGCTGGATAGGCTACGAGGAGGCCCTTAAAGAGGACGCCCCGTCGAAAAGGGGCCTGCCGATCTTCCATGCCGAGAACGAGCTTATAAAGAGGCTCGAGAAGAACCAGACCGATTTAAACGCTGTAACTATCGCCATAGAGAACGAGGAGAGGGCGGTCGAATTCTACTCCCGGCTCCTTAAGGAGGCTCAAAAGCCTGTAGAGAAGGTTGTTTTGACAAAGCTCCTTGAGATGGAAAAGGGCCACCTTAAGATTTTAAGGTGGGAGAGCGAGTCGCTCCTTAAGAACGGCTTTTGGTGCGGCGAGATGGAATATACGGTTGAAAAGGAGAGGGAATAGTGCTCGATGCCGTTGTCGCAGGCCTCGGCCCAGCAGGCTCCACAGCCGCCCGCGCGCTCGCTTCCAAAGGCCTGAAGGTCCTTGCCATAGATAAGGAACGGTTCCCGAGGTATAAGCCCTGCGGCGGGTGCATCTCCACTAAGGTTGAGCGCATACTCGATTTTCCTATTTCGGATGTCATCGAGGAGACCGTCCTCGGCGCAACATTCACCTACAAGTCCGGCAGGGCCTTCGATATACTTTCGGATAAGCCCGTAGGGCATAATGTCATGCGGGATAAATTCGACAACTTCCTCGTAAACAAGGCGAAGGAGGCGGGCGCAGAGGCCCTCGAAGGGGTAAGGGTCAAAGGCATTGCTCAGGACAGCCGCTCGGTCACGGTCTTTTGCGACAACGGGCAGAGCTATAAGGCCCGGTTCCTCGTAGGAGCTGACGGCTCATCAGGGCTTGTAGGCAGGGAGTATTTCGGGTTTAATCCGAAAGAGGCGGCCGTGTCGGTCACGGCAGAGGTCCCTTACGACAGGGCGGATAGGGACTTTAAAGGCAGACTTTTTATCGACTTCGGCGGGGTGCCG
>JAUSLB010000119.1 GCA_030646655.1 Deltaproteobacteria bacterium
AGGATATATTCAAGGCCCTGATCCTTGATGTTCATCGAGTCCCGGTTTACGGGTATATAAGGGCAGGGGGTAACAAAGCCTTCGGGGGAGATCCTTAGATACCCTCTCCCGGCCACGCAGCCGGAGGTGAACGGGGCGGCCTCAGGGTTTTGCCCGCTTGCTATCCTCACGAAGTGCGGGGCGCATCTCGCGCGCACAAGGACCTTCCCCTCAAACTCCCTTTCCGCCTTAGCGATATAGCTTAGGATAGATTCGTACTCCGAAGGGTTTAGATCCGTCATACCCTGCCCCCTGCCTGTGCAGACGAGGAAGAAGATGTTCACTGCCCTCGCGCCAGCCTCGCAGGCAAGGCTGATCAGCTCGGGGATATCATTTTTATTCTCCTTTGTTGCCGTGAACTGGATCTGGAAGTCGCACCCGTTAGCCTTTAGTATCTCTATGGCGTCAACCGTCCGCACCCATGCGCCCTCCATGCCCCTGAAGCGGTCGTGATAATACGGCGCAGCAGAATCAAGGCTTATGCCGAAGCCCTTTACGCCGGCATCTATCAGCCTCTTTACCGAATCATTTGTAATGAGTATCCCGTTAGTGCCGAGGACGACAATAAGGCCGAGTGAGGAGGCGTATCTGGCGAGGTCATAGATATCCGGGCGCAGAAGCGGCTCGCCGCCGGTAAGGATGAGCATGGCTTGGGGGCTTAAGGAGGCTATCCCGTCAAGAACTTTCTTTGCCTCTACAGCGCTAAGCTCACCGTCACCTTCAAGCTCTTTCGCGTCAAGGTAGCAGTGGGCGCACTTGAGGCCGCACCTCTTCGTGACATTCCATGAGATAAGGAAAGGGGGCTCGAAGGGCATCTTACTCTTCCATCTTTTTACGGACCTTGCGCATGTAGTCCGGGGTTATTTCTCTTACGCCCTCTTTTTTTGCGGCATCTTCTATCATATTTTTTACAAGGGGTCTGGCGAAGGCCGGGATGGAGGAAAGGATGGAAGACGCCTCTTCTGTCCAGAGCAGTTTTTCTTTTTCAGTTACGCGCGCGGGAGGGGTGAACTCATGGGATGTGATGAGGATATTTGAATTGCATTCCCTCAGGCAGTTCTCGGTCGTAGAGCCTATATCGAGGGTAGGCACGGCGTGGGCGCCGGTACGGCCCAATACAAGGAGAAAGGGGTTTTTTGAGTTGGCGTATTTTATTATCTCCGTTGATGGTTTGCCTGAGAGCAGCGTTGCTTTTATTTTTATCCCTTCGTCTTTGCCTATCGATACGGCCGTGGCGAGGTGGTCCCTGTAAATCTTCGCGAGGCCTTTATCTATTATCTCCTCATGGAGCTTTTCCTGCTCCTGAAACCTGAAAATCTTGCCGGCCTCTTCGGTAAGGACGCCAGCGATCGAGCGGAAGGCTACTTGATGGAAGCAGGGGTCGAAGGCGCTGACGGCCTCGACAGGTAAGTTGAATATCTTTGAAAGCCTTAACGCCCTTTTAAGCCCTCCGAATGAGGCGGGGCTTCCGTCTATTGCAACGAGGATATCGCCCCTTGGGGCTGTAAAGGCTGGATCCTTAACCGCCAGAGCGTCCGCGCTTGTTTTCCTTACGACCCTCTCGCAGACGCTCCCTATGCGGCTAAGCCCGGTCTTTCCAAGACCGAAGGCGCCCATGACGATAAGATCGCAGCCGCCCTCTTCCGCCTCCTTTAAAATCTCCTCGAAGTTCTTCCCTTCCCTGCTCACCCCTTTTGACCCAACGCCTGAGGACCTTGCCTTGGCGAGGAAGACAGCCGTGTAGGAATCCGAGATCGTCTTAAGGCCCTTTGTGATGAGGGTGTCGTGGACCTCCCTTTGATTGTTAAGGACCGCCTCTTCCTGATATTGCTGAGGCAGCCCGTCCTCCATCTGACGGAACCTGTCGTTATGGAGCCTTGCGGCATAGACATGGCAGCCTGCCGCCTCCGCGCCCTCGGCCCGCGCCATATTTAGGCCGAGGTCAACCCCCGCTATCGAATAATCGGAGTTGTCGAGGCAAAAGAGGATCTTCTTATACATGATAGATAGCGATATTTTATCCATATCAGGGGAGAAATGGAAGGCTTTTTGGGATTAATTTATTTTTTATAGGCCCTGAGAAGGTAGAGGCTGATTAGGATGATTACGATAAGGGGCAGGCTTATTATGTGTATCTTTATAAACTCGACGAGCGTGGCGTAGAACGCATCCTCGACGGTGAAGCTGGAGGGGTAGAAGGACTTAAGGTAATGTATCTCTTCAACTGAGTGCCACGATACTCCGATTATTATCAGGAGGCTCGCGGCTACAAGAGCGGAGAGGAGGATTTTTATTACCCTCATTTTTTTACCCTCCCCTTCCTCCACCCTTTTCTATCGCCGGGGGGGAGGGTAAAGGAAAAATTTTTTTCAAAGAAGATGCCTTAATTATATCCGCTAAATAGTGTCAGTCAAAAGAGGACAGGGTATTAGCAGGTTGTTGAAAAACAGCCTGCTAATGCAATCCACGGATGGATTGCCAAATTGCGAGACTAAAGAAGTCGAGCAATTTGTAAGGATTGGACGGAGGCAGTCCGGCCAAATCGTGGTTGAAAAAGTCCAGGACGGACTTTTTCAACATCCTGTTAGAAGAGCCCTATCTGGCGGGGGCCGGCAGGCGTGATCGTCTCAGCCTTGCCGAAGATTTTGACCTTCCCGAACTCGCCGTCAAAGCCGGGGGTGATGCTCAAATCCCCGTTCCTTACCTTTGCGATGGCTGTAGCGACCCTCTGCCCTGCCAAGGAGGCAAGCTCATCCGCGCCCATATCGAGCAGGATTTTAAATTCGCTCCCGGCGGCCTCAGTAAGCCTGCGGTATTCCTTTTTTACCTTGCCCGAGCTTACGCCCATATCGAAAGACTCGGCCAATATCTCCTCAAGCGGGACGAGATGCCTCGCCGGGATGGCATCAGGCGGGGTGAAGCCTTCGGGCCTGTCCGCAAGCTCGTTTACCCTGCTCATCACGCCTATTGTCAGCCCCTTATCGCATACAGGGCAGGTCTTATTCGCCTTCAGGGTCTGTTCAGGGGAGAAGAGGATGCCGCAGTCCCTGTGGCCGTCGTAATGGTACTTGCCCTCTTCGGGGAAGAACTCGACGGTGAAGAGGAACCTTTTCCTGTCCCTCTTTTTTATAATATCGATTATCTCGAAGTAGTCGGCCGCGCAGTCGAAGACATTTGCCTCCCTGCCGAGCTTTGAGGGCGAGTGGGCGTCGGAATTCGAGATAAGGGCGATATTATCGAGGGCCGAGAGCCTCCAGTTCATCATGGGGTTCGAGGAAAGCCCCGTCTCTATGGCATATATGTGCTTTGAATATTCCCCGAAGCATCCCTCTATAGAATCGAAGCCGGACTTCGAGCCGAAGATGGAGAACCACGGCGTCCAAGCGTGGGCGGGGACGAGCATCGAGGCCGGGTCCGAATCCAGCGCTATCTTTATAAGGTCTTTCGCGGAAAAGCCGAAAATGGGCCTGCCGTCGGAAGTAATGTTGCCGAGCCGGGAGAAGGCTGAATTCATCTTCCTTGCGGCATCCATCGATGGGGCGAAGATCAGGCTATGGATCTTGCGGGTCTTACCGTTCTGAGTATAGATGTTGCTCACCTCCGCAGTGAGCATGAAGCGGGGTACGGCCTTGCCCTTATCCTTTTTAAGCGAAAAGAGCCCCGGCTCCGCCGGCTCCAGAAGCTCTTCAATCGAGGCGAAGTGCGCGGGATGGGTGAAGTCCCCGGTGCCGAGGATGTCTATCCCCTTTACCTTTGCCCAGAGCGCAAGGGTATTGAGGTTCATGTCCTTGCTTGTCGCCCTCGAATATTTCGAGTGTATATGGAGGTCGGCTATTATCCGCATATTTAAATCCCTCATTGAGGGTTCAATTCCCCGAAGCTTGCTTCGAGACTTTTTCAGCACAGAGGTCTTCGATACTCCGAAGCTTGCTGCGGGGAGGTTCATTTGCCTCCACCCTCCCCTTCCTCCCTTTTCTATCGACGGAGGGGAAAACACTGAAAGAGCGGAGAAATCGCAAAAGTCATCTTAACCTACATCCCCATTATGCTGTAGCCTGAATCGACATGGATTATCTCGCCGGTAACCCCGCTCGATAGATCGCTTAAAAGATAAAGGGCGGTCTTCGCCACATCCTCCTGATTGATGTTCCTCCTTAGAGGCGCCTTCGCCTCGACCATGTCGAGTATCGCTTTAAAGCCGGAGATCCCCATCGCCGCAAGGGTCTTTAAAGGGCCTGCCGAGATGGCATTGACCCTTATCCCCTTGGGGCCGAGGTCGGCCGCGAGGTAGCGTGCTGACGCCTCGAGCGCGGCCTTCGCTACCCCCATGACGTTGTAGTTCGATATGACCTTTTCGCTCCCGTAATAGGTCATGGTGACGATCGTGCCGTTCCTGCCTTCCATTAAAGGGGCCGCGCCTTTCGCGAGCGCAACAAGGGAATAGGCGCTTACATCGAGGGCGAGCTTAAAGCCGTCCCTTGAGGTGTTGAGGAACTCGCCCTTGAGCTCTTCTTTCTTGGCGAAGGCGAGCGAGTGGACGAGGGAATCGAGCCCGCCCCATTCCTTTTTAAGGGTATCGAAGACTGAGTCTATCTGGCCGTCTATGGTCACGTCGCAGGGGAGTATTATCTTAGAGCCGACAGATCCCGCCAGCGGCCTTACCCTCGATTCCAGCGCCTCACCGGCATATGTGAAGGCAAGCTCCATGCCTTCCTTATGGAGCGCCTGCGCAATCGCCCAAGCAATGCTTTTTTCATTGGCGACCCCGAATATAACGCCCTTTTTACCGCTAAGAAGCGCCATAAATACCTCCTTTAAAATTCAATTACCCCGCCATAAATGGCGGGGATTGTCGGCAAGGTAATTGCCTTTTATATTAAAAATAAGCCGCATCTTCTTCTAACATTAATTAACCCTCTATTCAACTGTTCTTTCAGGCGGGCGGGCAAGCTGGCAAGCGGCTTGCCTGAAGCACGGGTTTCTGATAGATTTAGTATAGTAAAGGTAGTCTTTAATCATTAAAAAAAGGAGTTTCATATGCTTTTCGACCACATCGAGGAGAAAGAGGCGGTAAAGAGGGCGGCCTTAATAGAGATAAACGGCTACAGGTTCTATTCGCTTCTGTCTGAGAGGACTGAGAATAAAAAGGCCAAGGCGACATTCAGGCTGTTAGCCGAGGACGAGAAAAAGCACCTGAAGGCCCTTGAGACCAGGTTCTTCCCAGAGGCCGGATTCTCCGAGGAGATAACCGAGGAGGAGCTTGTAATCGAGGATTATCTGGAAAAGAAGGGCGTAGCCGACATATTTACGAGGCGGATAAACGTTGAAAAGCTCGTCCATGCCATCGACAGCCCCAAGAAGGCCCTCATAGTGGCGCTCGACACAGAGAGGCATTCGGTCGAGTACTTCGAGCACCTCGCCAAAAAGACCCGCACGGACGAGGGGAGGAAGATATACTTGGAGCTCGCTGACGAGGAGAGGTCTCATGTGCGGCAGATAGAATTGATGCTCGCCGCAAGGTAGAAAGCCAAAAATACCCCAAATGAGCCCTGAGGTGGTATAATCCTTCCTATGCCTGAGCTTAGACTCAACCTCGTAACGAGGGAATGGGTAATAATAGCCACGGAGCGGGCCAAGAGGCCGATGGATTTCAGGAACAACATCGAGCGGCCAGCGCCCCCGCCGCACTTGAGCTCCTGCCCCTTCTGCCCCGGAAATGAGCATAAGACCCCCGAAGAGCAGCTCCGCCTCCCTGAGGACGGCGGATGGAAGATAAGGGTGGTCTCGAACAAGTACCCGGCTCTGTCAAAGACAGGGGAGAGAAAGAGGTCTGTTGACGGGTTCAGGCGGTCGATGACCGGGGTGGGCATACACGAGATTATAGTAGAGAGCAGCCTCCATAACGTAAGCATTGCCTTTATGGAGCTTAATCATATACAGGATGTGCTCCGCATCTATAAGAACAGGTTCATAGAGGCGCACAAGGACCTGAGGGTGGAGCATGTGATCATCTTTAAGAACCAGGGCGAGGCCGCCGGGACTTCCATTGAGCACGCGCACTCCCAGCTCGTGGGAACTCCCGTAGTGCCGATACAGGTGAGGGACAGGGTGCAGGCCGCGCTCCACTTCTTCGACGACACAGGTGAGTGCATGATATGCTCGATCCTTAAAAAGGAGAGGGAGGAGGGGGTGAGGGTGGTGACGGATACCGACCACTTCATTACCTTCATACCCTACGCCGCGCTTTCGCCTTTTCACACGTGGATATTCCCCAAGAGGCATTCGGCGACTTTCTCGTCGATTACCGAGGAAGAGATAAAGGACCTCTCCAGCCATCTAAAGACCCTCTTATCCAAATTCTACTTCAGCCTCGATAACCCGGACTATAATTATGTAATAAGGTCGAGCAGGCCTCAGGACTCGGCGAACGAGTACTGCCACTGGTACTTCAGCATCGTGCCCCGGATAACGAGGACGGCTGGGTTCGAGCTCGGCAGCGGCATGTTCATAAATACGAGCGCACCTGAGGAGAGCGCGAAGTTCTTAAGGTCCGCCCGGACGGAATAGGCGATATATGGGGCTATACAGGAACCCGCTCCCTACGGTCGATATCATAATAGAGCTCGGCGGCAAAGGGGTCGTGCTCATAGAGAGGAAGAACGAGCCCAAGGGGTGGGCGATCCCCGGGGGCTTCATAGACGCCGGGGAGTCCGCCGAGGAGGCGGCGGTAAGGGAGGCTTTCGAGGAGACTTCTCTTAAGGTGAGGCTTAAAGCCCAGATGCACGCATACTCCGACCCGAAAAGGGACCCGAGGTCCCCGACGATATCTATCGTATTCGTGGCCGAGGCAAAGGGCGAGCCTGTGGCAAAGGACGACGCGAAGAATGTGGGGGTATTTAATGAGGGGGGCCTGCCAGAGCCTTTAGCCTTCGACCACGCGAAGATATTAAGCGATTATTTCAGGTGGAAGAGGGAGGGGTTCAGGGTGTTTGAGATGTAAGGGGCTGCTTCTTTAAAAAGGTGATTTGATGAGGCGGGCTCAGATCGGAAAATCTGAGCCCGCCCTTAGGTGGACAACAGGATGTTGAAAAAGTCCGTCTTGGACTTTTTCAACCACGACTTGGCCGAAATGAATGGCAGAACTCCGTTCTGCTGGCAAGGAATCTTTCATTTATATAGCTCGCCTTGTCACTTCGTGAGCCGGCGAGCGTCCAGACGTCCAAGTCTCACAAATTGCTCGACTTTTCAAGCCTTGCAATTTGGCAATCCGTCCATGGATTGCCTTAGCAGGCTGTTTTTTAACAGCCTGCTAATTTATACTACCCCAGCTTCTCCTTTAGGAGCTTGTTTATTACCTGCGGGTTGGCCTTGCCTTTGGTCGCCTTCATCGCCTCGCCCACAAAAAAGCCCATGAGCTGGGTCTTGCCTGCCTTATACCGCTCTAAATTCTCGGGGTTCGCCTTTATAATCTCAGCTATAACCTTTGACAGTTCATCCTCGTTTGAGATCTGGACAAGGCCCTTTGCCTTTATTATCTCGGAGGCGGATTTCCCGGTCCTGTACATCTCCTCGAAGACCTCTTTCGCGCCCGTGCCGCTTACCACCCCGTCCTTTACCGATTTGATTAGCCCGGCAAGGGATTGGGGTGTTACGGGGCAGTCCTTCACATCGCGGGAGTCTTCCTTAAGGAGCCTTAAGACCTCCCCCATAACCCAGTTAGAGGATACCTTCGGTTCATTGGTAGCCTTTACGACCGATTCGTAATAATCAGCAAGGCCCTTTGAAGACGTGAGCACCCCTGCGTCATAAGAGGGTATCCCGTACTCGCTTATGAACCTTTCTCTTTTCTGGCGGGGCAGCTCGGGCAGGGCGCCCCTTAGCTTTTCGACAAGCTCGTTTTCAACCATCAAGGGCAGGAGGTCAGGCTCGGGGAAGTAGCGGTAGTCGTGCGCCTCCTCCTTCGACCTCATCGAGGCGGTTACGCCCTTTGAGGCGTCGAAAAGGCGGGTCTCCTGAACGACCTTGCCGCCGCCCTCCACAACGTCTATCTGCCTCTGTATCTCGTAATCTATGGCCTCTTTTACGAACTTAAAGGAGTTCATGTTCTTAAGCTCCGCCTTTGTGCCGAGCTTCTCCGCTCCAACGGGCCTTACTGAGACGTTAGCGTCGCAGCGGAAGCTGCCTTCCTCCATGTTGCCGCTGCATATCTCAAGGTAGACGAGAATGTCCCTCATTGCCCTTAAATAGGCCTGCGCCTCGTCGGAAGAGCGCATCTCAGGCTCGCTTACTATCTCTATCAAGGGCACGCCGGTCCTGTTAGGGTCAACGAAGCTGAAGTTTTCATCCTCTGGCCCCTCGCCGTGAAGTAGCTTGCCGGCGTCCTCTTCCATGTGGATTCTGGTAATGCCTATCTTCTTCGTTCCGTCGGCGTCTATATCAAGATGCCCGTGCTCGGCCAAAGGCTCTGAGTACTGGGAGATCTGGTAGCCTTTAGGCAGATCCGGGTAGAAGTAATTTTTCCTCGCGAATATTGACCTGGGGTTTATCCTGCAGTTGACCGCAAGCGCCATCTTTACCGCGAACTCTACGGCCTTCCTGTTCAGCACAGGGAGCACCCCGGGCATGCCGAGGCAGACGGGGCAGACCTGAGTATTAGGGTCTGAGCCGAATTTTGTCGAGCACCCGCAGAAGAGTTTTGAGCCGGTCAGGAGCTGGGCGTGGACTTCAAGGCCGATTACAGCTTCGTATTTCATCTATTGAGACCTCTTGCGTTAAATTTTGAGATATTTTTCATCTTCCTTTATCCCCTCCCCCTTTTCTATCGCCGGAGGGGAGGGAAAAAGAAAAACGGGAGGAACCGTCATCCGATCAGGATGCTATACGATTTACCATTTCCCCGGGGCCGTTATTCGAAGGTTGAAATTTACAGCTGCGCCCTTTTCTTGTGCCAGTCTGTCGCCTGCTCGTAGGAGTAAGCGGCGCGCAAGACCGTCCCTTCGTCCAGATTTTTTCCGAGTATCTGTAACCCTATGGGGAGGCTGTCCTTTGTAAAGCCGCAGGGTATCGAAATCCCAGGGATGCCCGCGAGGTTGCACGAGATAGTGAAGATATCGGACAGATACATCGTAAGCGGGTCCGCTATCTTCTCGCCTAACTTGAACGCCGGCGTGGGAGAAGTGGGGGTCGCTATCACATCGCAAGCCCTGAAGGCTGAGTCGAAGTCGTTCTTGACGAGGGTCCTTACCTGAGACGCCTTCTTGTAATACGCCTCGTAATAGCCCGCTGAAAGCGAATAGGTCCCGAGCATTATCCTTCTTTTTACCTCGCCGCCGAACCCGGCGTCCCGGGTCTTTTTATACATGTCTATAAGGCTTCCGGTGTCGTTCACCCTTAGGCCGTATTTTACGCCGTCGTAGCGGGCGAGGTTGCTTGAGGCCTCGGCTGTGGCGACAAGGTAGTAAACAGCTACAGCGTATTCCGTATGCGGCAACGACACCGGGACAAGCTCCGCGCCCTGTTTTTTAAGTATATCGAGCGCGCCCATTACCGCCGCTTCGACCTCTTTGTCCATTCCCTCGATAAAATATTCTTTCGGTATCCCGATCTTGAGGCCCCTGACCCCTTTATCCAGAAATGACGCGTAGTCCGGGACTTCTTCATCGACGGAGGTTGAATCGCAGGGGTCGTGGCCCGCCATCGCGTTGAGCATTATGGCCGAGTCCCTCACATCCTTTGTGAACGGCCCTCCCTGATCGAGCGACGAGGCGAAGGCTATCATCCCGTACCTCGATACCCTGCCGTAGGTGGGCTTAAGCCCCACTACCCCGCAGCATGAGGCGGGCTGGCGTATCGAGCCGCCCGTATCCGTGCCGATAGAGGCCGCGCATTCTCCAGCGGCAACGGAGGCGGCGGAGCCTCCGGAGCTTCCGCCCGGCACGCGGTCGAGCGCCCACGGGTTAAGGGTCTTAAAGAAGGCGGAGTTCTCGGTGGAAGAGCCCATCGCGAACTCGTCCATATTTGTCTTGCCGAGGATCACGGCGCCGGAGTCTTTTAACTTCCTTACGACGGTTGAGTCGTACGGCGGGATGAAGTTGCCGAGTATTTTTGACGCGCAGGTTGTCTTTATGCCCTTTGTGCAGAATATGTCCTTGACTGAGACGGGGACGCCGGTAAGCGGCACTACATTTTTACCTTCGGCAAGCCTTTTATCGGCGGCCTTTGCACAGATGAGCGCCTC